>NZ_JAQOSO010000063.1 GCF_030068505.1 Roseofilum capinflatum BLCC-M114 | reverse complement strand
CAACAGTGTGCGATTCGTTCCCGCCAAAAGTAAAAGGAAACCCCTAAAACGTAGGCGGGGCAAGGGATATAGAACCTTGACAACTGGATATCGATGATGGTGTAAGCCCATCCCGTGAGGTACATCACGTGAAAGCACCTCCCCCATTGTAGCGACTGGTCATCAATCGGTGAAGCGGGGATGAAAGACGGTTAAGTTCGGGTCTAAAACGAGTACCCCGTCAAGCAAGTGCGTACGGATAGGAATACGAAGCCATGTCTGAAGCGTCGTTATCTTAAACCTGCGAAAATTAGACTGATACGCAGGAGCCAAAAGGCTAAGGATTAAGGGGAGGCAACTACTGTTTTGACCTCTCATGTACCCGGAACAAACCCGGCGTAAAGTGGCATCCTAACCGCACAAACAATCGATATCCGGAACGAATTAACCTCCTGTTATGCTCTCAGGAACAAGGTCGAAAACCTGAGCAGGAAACCATCCGTAAGCTAACAGGGGGGGAGATTGAGTCAGAAGCAAACGCCAACTTGTAATGAGTTGGATATGCTGACGGACTCACGATAACTTGGAAGATAAAGCTTGAGTAACAGTTATGTCCAAAACGATTAGCAATAATACGGTGAGACTGGAATGGCGACAAATCGACTGGAAATCAGTTGAACGCTGCGTGTTCCGACTGCAAAAACGGATTTATCAAGCCAAGCGTCGTGGTGACGTAAGAACAGTTTGCGGACTCCAAAAGTTGCTACTGAAGAGCTGGTCAGCCAAGCTTTTAGCGGTCAGAAGGGTAACACAAGACAACCAGGGTAAAAAGACCGCAGGAGTAGACGGGGTTAAAGCCCTATCTCCAGAAGCGCGTATGAACCTGGTAGGTCAATTGAAACTCAGCTCGAAATCCAAACCTGCTCGTCGGGTATGGATACCGAAACCGGGACGGGGTGAAAAGAGACCACTAGGAATACCCACCATGAATGACCGCGCAGCCCAAGCCCTAGTAAAAATGGCACTCGAACCTCAATGGGAAGCTGTTTTTGAACCAAACTCCTACGGGTTTAGACCCGGAAGGTCTTGTCATGACGCAATAGGAGCCATATTCAACGCCATCAGATACAAACCCAAATGGGTGCTAGATGCGGACATTGCTCAATGCTTTGACAGGATAAATCACAACGCCCTACTTGATAAGCTCGAAACATTTCCCGCTATTAGACGACAAATCCGGGCATGGCTAAAAGCTGGAGTAATTGACTCCAAGCAGCTAATTCCAACGGATGAGGGTACACCACAGGGAGGCGTAATAAGCCCCTTGCTGGCAAATATCGCCCTCCATGGCATGGAGGAGATCATCAAAGACTTAGTGGGAAAATTACCCGGAAAGGGTAGTCTCACACACCGAAGAGAGGCGGTGTCCTTAATTAGATATGCCGACGACTTCGTAATCATCCACGAAAACCGAGATGTAATACAAAAGTGCCGTGACCACATTCAGGAATGGCTAAAAGGAATTGGGCTAGAACTCAAAGAGGCTAAAACCCATCTAACCCATACGTTGGAAGGGAAAAGCACAGGATTTGATTTCCTTGGTTTCAACATCCGACAATACAACGTCGGAAAATACAAAACCGGAGCAAATCCACGCGGAAACCCCCTAGGGTTCAAAACCATAATAAAACCCAGCAAGAAAGCTATCCAAACCCACTACCGAAAACTGAAAGAGATAATCGAAATGCACATCTCCGCACCGCAAGAAGCCCTAATAAGGCATCTTAATCCGGTAATCAGGGGATGGAGCAATTATTACTCAACGATAGTGTCTAAAGAAGTCTTCTCCTACCTGGATAACCTTCTATTCTGGAAACTACTCCGATGGGGGAGAAGAAGGCACTCGAATAAAACAGGTAAGTGGATAGCCATTAAATATTGGCAAACAATTGGAAGACGTAACTGGGCATTTGCAACCCGCTCGGAATCAAACCCGATGCAGTTAAGAAGCCATAGTGAAACGCCAATCGTACGTCATGTCAAGGTTAAAGGCGAAGCCAGCCCATACGACGGCAACCTAAAATATTGGAGTACAAGAATGGGAAAACAACCTGGAGTATCCACAAGAGTCTCTAAGCTCTTAAAGAAACAAAAAGGGAAGTGTACCCAATGCGAACTAACATTCCGTGAGGAAGACGTGATGGAAATCGACCATATCATCCCCAAGTCAAAAGGCGGAAAGGAGGTATATGAGAACCTTCAACTTCTTCACCGACACTGCCACGATGTTAAAACTGCCAGAGATGGTAGTCTTGGTGTTCATGACAAGAACCAAGTTGTTGAGGAGCCGTGTGAAGGGAAACTTTCACGCACGGTTTTGAAGACGAGTCGGGTGGGTGACTGCCCGGCTTAGTTTAATT
>NZ_JAQOSO010000062.1 GCF_030068505.1 Roseofilum capinflatum BLCC-M114 | reverse complement strand
GGGAGAGGGATATAGGGAGAGGGCAACCCCCACGGGAGAGAGATACAGGGAGAGGGCATAATCTCCTGAAGCTCTTTGTCCTGTTCCTCTTTATTTTCGCCCTATCTGCCGAGGATGCACAAGCCTTTAGGCGCAGAGATATGGAAAGACTGCGACGCACTCGCGACTGCGATCGCTGTAATCTAGAATCTGCATCCTTACAACGGGCATTCCTTCGCGATAGTAACCTATCCGGAGCCAACTTAAAACAAGCCCAACTACAACAAGCAGATCTTCGGGGTGCATTTTTACGCCGAGCCAACCTCGAAGCAGCCAATCTGCGCGGGGCAGATCTGCGGGGAGCCGATCTTAGTTATGCTAATCTGGCTAGAGCCAATTTACGCCATGCCCGCATAGACGACGATACCCTAATCGACCCCAAATGGCGATTAGCTTGGGAATTAATTCATCAAGGAGCAGAAAATAGAGATTTATCAGGAGTCGATTTATCGGGAGTAAACCTGAGTCGCACTAACTTAGAAAATGCCAATCTAGAGGGGGCAAACTTAAACGGCGCTTCTTTGCAAGGAGCGCGGTTAGTGGGCGCAAATTTAGACCAGACTAATCTGCAAAATGCCAATTTATTTATCGCTGACTTAAGAAATTCTTCCCTACAAGAAACCAACTTACAAAACACTGATAGTGTCATTGCTGACTTCCGCCGCGCTTTCTTAGATCAGGCCAATTTTAATCGCGCTAATCTACAAGGAGCGCTTTTAAGTGAAACTGATTTAAGTAATTCCAGTTTCGAGCAAGCCAATCTCCGCAATGCCGATCTAGAATCTGCCATTTTAGAAGGGGCAAATCTGCAAGGAGCCGATCTATTTACCGCTAACTTGAGAAATACAGAATTAGGGGAAATTATTCTGCGTAAGGTTAATTTATCCGGAATCGATCTGCGAGATGCCAATTTTCAGAATACCCGCTTAATTCAACTCAACTTTAGCGGCGCACGGTTAACGAATGCCAATTTTGAGAATGCGTTTATCCTCAGTTCCAACTTCCAGGATGCCAATTTAATGGGTGCTAATTTCCGCTTTGCTGAATTACGCCATACCAGTTTCCGCAATGCCAATTTAGAAGGAGCAGATTTCCGGGATATTGTGCTGTTAAATGTAGATTTAAGAGGCGCGATTTTATGGAATGTTTCCACGGAAAATATTCGTTTAATCCGAACCCATTTTTGCCAAGCGATTTTACCCGATGGGCAACCCGGCTATTGTTGGCACACGCGATGATATAGCTAGTCTCAATGAGTTGTGCAACAGGAAATGCCCTCTCCCTATATCCCTCTCCCACGGGAGAGGGACTTCTGCTCCCCTTCTCCTGCGGGAGAAGGGGGTAGGGGGATGAGGGGCAGCTATTACATAACTCATTTAGGTTTGCTATAGAGTGCTATGGTTTGGTAATGGGTAAAGAGTAGTCTTGTCTCAAGAAGTTAACGAGCTAACATATTCTCGAAAGACGGGAGATAAGCTAAAGGCAATTCCTTCTGATTTTATGGCAGTTAGTAAATAACGCCGCTTCAAAGAGTCTAATCCGTTAATTAAGTCAGTTGAGGATAAGGATAAGTCGGCTCTTAACTGTTCCCGTGAAACAGGCACGTCGCTTTGACTTAAGTGAAGGGTAATTTCTTGTTCGGCAGGAGATAAACGGTTAAAATACTCTTTCATCTGAGTCTGCATTGTTTGAGTGAGAATCAGGTGGTCTTCGGCGAACAATTCAGCGATATTGCCGGAAAAAAGGGTTTGAATTAAGCTAGAGATTTGTTTAAGATAAATGGGATGACCTTCATAGCTCTCTAGGATTTCCAGGGCGCTGTCGCTCTCTCCTAAGCCGACATCTTTCAATATTTCTGGGGTGTTAAATCCGCCCAGTTCTAAGCATTTGATCGGATAAAGTTCTGCATCTAAAGCCATCATCTGTTGATTTTTTTCTTGACTGATGACGAGAAGGGTGGATTGATGGTCAATTTCGGTAATTTTGGTGAGTAGGGTTTGGTAATCTTGGGCTTCTGGTTTATAGTGTCCAGCGAGTTGACCGGGTATAAAAATGTGTTGGAAGTCATCTAGGACAATTAAGCATCGGCGATCGCGTAAAAGCTGGAATAATTGAGTCAGCAGAGGATGGGTGAGGAGAGTATCGGGATTAACCGTGGTTAAGATATCCTCAATAATGGTATTTAAGCTAGGGGAGAATGGGATACTTTTCCAGATGATGGTATCAAATTTCTCTAAATTTAAGTCAATCCAGCGCTTCACGAGGGTTGTTTTACCAATCCCGGCGATGCCAACTACGGAAATCAGGGGAATATTTTGGTTACAGAGCCAATCAGAGAGTGTGCTGAGTTCGGTGGTGCGATCGCAGAATGTCCTGATTTTTGGAGCGAGGCTTAAATCATGATTTGGTTCGGTTGCAGTGGGTTTGGGTGCTTCGGTACTGGTTGTTTGGCGATCGGGATGAGGACACCAAGTAAGATCTCCGTTGACTAAACCAACTAATGGGGAATTAACCGCTCGCTCTAACGTCCAACAAAAATTAGCTTTCTTAACTTCGTCACCTAACGCATCAGATAAGACCTTGAAAAGCTTGCGGCTCTCGTCACCGATATAGTTTTCACTGTAGCGACCGGGAATGTCTTCAGCCATTTGTTGGTAAGTCTTGCCTTCCCACAGGCCTTGAACGATGTTCTTCTGCAAATCGTCTAGATGTTTCCCCGTTTGATTCTCGACTAGGCGATCGATGAACTGCAACATTTCTGTAACATCCATGAAATCAACGTAGAATAAAGGTTCCAGGTATTATACCATACTTTTCACCGAGAAAACCAGGGATTTTCTGGCTTGTGCTTAATAATATGTCATAAACTTGACCAAAAAATCAGTTGTTTTCAACTTGTTTAATTCGATTAAGATCTATCATACTTGTTTTATCGTTATCGGAAGAATGTGAATTTGACTAATTTCACAACTCTTTCAGAAGTTCAAGAACATTCCATAGAAGCCCTAGTTACAGCAAAATTTCATCTTCAATTGTTGTCAATATTGTCTTCTATGTAAAACTCTGTATCTAAATAGGTGACGTAATATGAGTAACAACAATTTACTAACTGCTGCTGTGGCTGGAGCTGTGGCTATTCTAGTGCCTGGAATGATGGTATATTACAACTTCAATGAACGGTTAGATAATGCTCAAGATGAGATTAAACAACTTCAAGCAAACCTCGATCAAACAACCCAGCAGCTTCAAGATAAGGAAAGTGTTGTGGATGAACAGGCCGAAGAAATTTCTGAGTTAGAAGGGAAAGTTTCTTTATCTCAGCAGACGCTTAGTACCAAGGAACAAGAGCTAAACACAAGAGTTCAAGAAATTAGACGTTTGCACAACGATCTTGGAACTGTAAGCAAATGCTTGACTGGGGTAGTTGAAGTAATAGATGCATCCGAAAGGGGAGATGAGGCTGGAGTAATATTATCTTTAGTCGGACTTGAAGAACCTTGTGAAAAATCCGAAAGAATTATTCAAGAAGTTGAGAATTTTGAAAATTCTTCAGGATATCCTTATCCTGGTAATAATCCTCCAATTCAAACCAGTAATTGATATTAGCTCAAACATTGTATTGTGTTCAACAATACAATGTATTTTCGTTTTTATAAAAAATAAACCTTGTTAGGAAGAGGCTATTGTCATGGTATGGGTAATTTTCTTTGCAATAATAATAGGGATGATTATATATTTGGCTTATTGGATAATTGCCACACCGATAAAAGTCACTGCAAATGCTATAAGCGAAGCCCAATATCAAGGCAGACAAAAAAACGCAATTCATTCAATTAATCCTAAAAAAGGGAGAATTAAGATACATTTTTATTCACAAAATAAACTTAGTATTGAAGGGTATGACAATAAGGGAAAACTTATTTCGTCAGAGTGGAAAGAAGATTTTCAAGTCGCTAGAAAATTTGGTCGCGAGCTAGAACATGCTAAGTGGAGAAAAAGCTTTATATCTAAGCTAAAAAGAAGTCATGAGAACCAATGGGAAGCTATATTAAATAAGTCATGGAGCGCTATAAGAGCATTGGAGGAGCGAGATCGCGTTATAGGAACGATAATTTCTGAGCCGCAAACAGACGTGATCGCTCAATTTGCAGACCAAGCATTGGTTAGTCTCTATTATAAATCAGCCCATGATAACAATCAACGGCTTTGTGATGAAATTGTTGAAGAATTAGAGCAGGCGACAAAAGACTATGAAAACGCAGAAGATGAAGATGAAAGAATAAGTATTTCCACAGCAATAAAAACTCATAAAATTAGACTGGATAAACAGAAAAAAGTGGAAAAGACACTGCGGTTAGTCGATAATGAGTTTAAGTCTTTAGAGGCTACACTTGAATTAGTTATAGAAGGAATTCGCGCAGAAATATCTTCTCATCACTTAAGTGTCAACCCAAGGCTATCTTCTTACGATTCAACTTTATTGGAACTCAAGTTACCAATTCTCGATCAAATTTGGCAATCTACCATTGAATCATCTTAGTTTGCACTTCCTTAGTATTCTTAAGCACGTTCATGCTTGTTATATAGTTATCAGAAGGAGATAAACTTGACTGATTTTACCACTCTTTCAGAAGTCAAAGATCGTTTCATAGAAGCTCTAAAAACTCTTCCTAAGCAAACTATTGTTGTATCTGGTGAATCTAATTCCACGTTTACCGAAGTCAATCTTAGTGAGACAGTTAGCCAAGATGTTCAACAACTGCAAAACTTATGGGAATTTCTAGCGAGCTATCGTAATCTAAAAATAATTGCCTTAGTTGGCATGGTAAATACGGGAAAATCCGCTCTAGGAAACCATCTCTTACATTGCGGAGAATCGGGTGTTTTTGAAGAAGCGTGCATTCGTGAAACTTCAGAAGCTCAGGAAGCCAAGATTGACGAAGAAACTATCATTATTGATTTACCAGGATTAGGAGCTGTTTTATGTGAAGAAGATGATGAAGTTGTCCGAGGAATTATACGTCGAGCTAATCTGCTCCTGCTAGTTCTTGATGTTAATTATCCAATCCCAAGACACCTTTACGATTTTCTGAAAAGTGATGAAGTAATCAAAAGTGGAAGTTTGCAGCGAATCATAATTGTTGTTAATAAAATTGATTTTTTACACGATTTACCGGAAAAAGTACAAAAAAAGGAAATACAAAAATACATTAATTTTTTAACTAATGGTAACCCTGAAATGGAATTTGAAGGAATTTCAAAGCTTTTTGACTATAAAATCCCTATTGTACCCTTTTCAGTTAAGCAAGCAAGACAAAATAAAAATCACGACTTAGATTATAATTTAAAGCGAGTAATTAATCTTTCTTTGGAAGCAAGCTCAAATACAGCTATATATCGTGCTGAATATGATTTGCTTCAAATAGCAGCAAATTATGTACTTCTTCTTATCAGTTATGCAACTATTGAGGAAAAGAAAAAAGATTTAGATCTGCGTATGACATCATCCATTAAAGCCGTCAGATCGGAAATCAATGAGTCATTACAACGAGAAATCAAAAGATTTGTTCAGCGGATTATATCTATTCGAGAGTCTTGTTACCAAGAAATGAGTAATAGCTATACAACAACCAGTGCAGAACGATTTTGGCGGGGTGATAATTTCCAATGGAAGAAAGAAAGAATTTATAAATGTCGAGAACGATATAAAGAGCAAATGGTATCCGAGTTTAATCAATTTTCCCGTAATTTGCGTACCAATGTATCAATCATTGCTTGCAGTCTGTTTAGTGATGTTCAAATCAGTATTCCCAATAGTGATTCAATCACATCAGAATTAAAAAGTTCTATTTATGAAATTTGGGATGCTTTTGATGATTACTGGTTTTTGGATAAGGATAGCTATACATTCAATCGCAGCCTAGATCAATCCACAGAGTGCTTGAATAAAGCTGTAGATTATCTAAGTGATTGGTTTTCTGAATTGGACGATCGAATTTCTGAGACTTTGCGTTCTCAAATTAATAATATGAATTTATTTCAAGAATACTCATACTACCTATCTCATATGCAATTGCTAGAATCTTTTTGCCAGAAGTTTGTATCAATTGATTATTTTAGAAATGTTTTTTTGAATCAAGAGTAATATCGAATTTCAATTAAAGGAGGAAAAACCATGAACCAACAACTTAGCTATAAAACTTTTAGAGTTGACATCAATACTCAAACATTACTCGATGACTTTGCTCCAGTTTTTATAAATGATATTTCTCAAAAGTTTCAACCAATTTTTGAGTTAAAGGAAGATTATTGTTCTCGACTAGAGACTCATTGTCAACAACTTCAGTCATTTTCAGAATTTTCTGCACTGGTCACTACGTTGCGTCAATATGCTCAGAAACTCAATGATGATTTTTGGGACTGCACAGAAAATGTTCAATATTTTACTTTGGTTTTTATGGGTGCAGTGAGTGCAGGTAAAACCTCAATGATCTGTGATTTACTCAATGTTAATCCAGATCAACTGAATCAAGCACTTCAGTCTTGTAATAATTTCGAGACTGGACGAGATGATGTAGCTATTGCTCTTGAAGTCGCTACGACTAATGTCTATGAGTTTTTGGTTGATTCTAGTCATATTCGGTTGGTTGATATTCCAGGGACAGGGGGAGTTGTACATGATAATACAACTATCGCTCCCTTTGTCAACAAAGCAGATTGTGTAATCTTCTTATGTAATGCTACATCCGATCTCACTCGTGATGACTATGATTTTGTCGTTCGCCATATTGTAGGTCTCAGAGATGCTAATGAGCTAACATCTGACACTGCTTCTGATAAAAAAGCTTTGATTGTCATCAACAAGTGGAATACGGCAGTCGAAGATTTGCCTCCTGCAAAGCAAAAGCAACAATGGAGAAAAAAACAAGAGTGGATTCTTTGGGGTGACAGCAAGACAACAAAAAATGGAAATTTTAAAGGTCTAAGTGATCTATTTAAGCGAACGTTAACTATTGTTCCAGCGACTACCTGTAAAAGATTTTTTGATGAAGATACTCAAAGGTATGAGCGCTATGGAAAACTTGAGCTTGAACAAGTAATCGATGCGCTCAAAAACATTTTGCTGGAAGAAGGGCTTGAAATCAAGCTAGAACGTCCGAAGATTATTTTGAAAAAATCTTTATCTGAGACCAGAGAACTGTTAGCTAATGAAAGAACTCAGCGCTCGGTTGATGAATTGGTTGAAAAACTCAAGCAGATGGGTGTGAAAATTGCGGTTGACTCCAATTCAATTATGCTCCTTTTGAATTCTCGGTTAGATAATTTACAGAATCGTTTAAAGAACGATCTTTTTTACCAAATCAAAGAGGGATTCGATCAATGGAGACCTAGTGTTTCTGTGATGGATCGAATTAAGGGATTGTGGCCTAAACAGTGGTGGGGGTCTGACACATTTGGAGCAAAAGCAGTACAAGAAGAATTAAAGTCACGTTGGAAAAGTGAGATTGAAGATCTATTAAGTCAGAGTATTAGACCCCAAGATATTAAACGGACTGTTAGTGACGAAGCAGATTCGATTGGCAAACTGTTAGAGGCTACTTTTAAAGCACAGCTTGCTGAACTACAAAATGAAGTTCTCAAAGAGAAATTGTCAAGGGGAGTATCGATCAAGTCATTTGATGGAGGTAATTTAGGCTTAAGTGGTTCTGGAAAAGCACTTGAAGAGGCAGTTAACAAAGCTGTCTCTGAAATTCAGCGTAGCATTGTAGATGATATTATTGGTATTGTCACGGTTGATGCAATTCTGGCTGTATTGCTTGGTGTCTTTCTCACTCCTGTTGGTAGTGCGGTATTTTTTGCGGTTCGTCGTTGGATGACCGGTCAAGCAGAAGAGAGGAAAGCGAAACAGCAACTTGAAGACCAAATTTGGCGTGTAGCTGATGAGGCATCTACTGAATTACAAGAAAAAGTAGCTAATAAATTGCGTAATACTGTGCAGCAATCTGTGGATAGTATTACTCAAGTGATTCAAGGAGAACAGGAAAGCTTAAGTCAGTTGCTTGAAGCCCTTGATGTGGCGATCACAACAGTGGAAAACACTCGCGATCGCTTGGAAATACTTTCAAAATAATGAAGCCGCTCAAGATCTGGCAATACAGTTTCTCTCGAAAAGTAATCTCCCCAGCAAAGCTGCTGACGATGCCCTGCATATGGCGATCGCTACAATCTATGGCTTAGACTATTTGCTAACATGGAACTGTAAACATATCGCCAACGCTCAAATTCAGAAAAAGCTGATTCAGATTAGTTGTGATGCTGGGTATGAGCTACCCACAATTTGTACACCCTACGAGTTAATGGGAATTTAAACAATGTGGAGAGATGAAGTTTTAGAAGAAATCTATAGAATTCGGGAGGAACACGCTAGAGCATTCAATTATGATTTGAAAGCGATTTGTGATGACTTGAGGAAACGGCAAGCAACCAGTGACAGGAAAATTATTTCTAAGCCTCTTCGAGAACCTCGATCGCCAAAGCAACTCAACGATGCTCGCGATCGCCCGCAAACTCTAAGTAAGCCGTAATATCGATCTGTGTCAGTTCCTATAGCAGTTAAAAGTATTACCACAATCGTTGTACTGGATAGCGATCGAATATGATATCAACACTTAAAATTGGTATTTGAGTCACTAATGCTTGTGCAATTAATAATCGGTCAAATGGATCGCGATGGGGATTGGGGAGTTGTTCTAAAGCAAAAATATGGGTCAGTTCAATGGGTAAAATCTGCAAGCCGTTGACCTGTTGTTGACGGTCTATAACTTCCGAAAGAGGCAAATTAATTCTGAGCTTGTTAAGCTGAATTTTGATTTGCATTTCCCAAATACTCACCAAACTGAAAGATAAAGTATTATTCGAGTTCATAATTATATGGGTTGCTTATCTTGATAACTTTTGTGGTTCTATGGCTAACCAAATTAAAACATGAGTATCAAGTAAAATGTTCATGCTTCCTCTGTCCAAAATTCATCGGGCAGAGGATCGTTAAAATCATCACTGATCCAACCCATACCTTGATGTAAACCTAAAACCCGTTGTGGAATGTGAGAGGATTCTACTTCATTTGCAGTAGAACTTGGCATGGACTGAGCTTGCCTCTCCAGTAGAAACTCAGCAAAAACTAACAACAGTTCCTGATGTTCTGGTAGCAGCTTCTGTGATTTTCTGGATAAATCGTCTAGAATACTTAGGGTGCGATCGCTCATAATTACAGAGAGAAGACTGATCTCTACATTTATAGCACGTTCGGCGATCGCTTAGAATAAAGATATAATAGCAGTGCCGCGATCGCCAATCAGCCTATGCAGACTATCCTTTTAAGTCGTGAAGCAGTTGCCCAACGTGCAAAGCATTTGTACGAAAGTCAGATTCGTCAGCAGGTGGAGTTAGACGAGAATATTGGCAAAATGGTCATCATTGACATTGAAACAGGAGACTATAAAGTTGATGAAAATGGCTTGCGTGCTGCTGACGACTTGAGTGAAAAGCACCCCAATGCTCGGCTTGTTGGATTCAAAATCGGATATAACGTCGCAGCATCTTTTGGTGGTGGTGTCATGGAGCGTGTCGTCCAGTGATTTCAGGCATCGTATCTGATGGATGGACATCCAATTATTATCATACCTTCTCGTAAGTCTAGCAGATAATAGCCCGGTGATGTTGCCCGTACATAAAGCAATTATTCTTTGGAATAACGAGGAGCGAGAAACTCGTGTGTTTGCAACAGGTCGAATATAATTTTGTGCGGTTAACCTGTTGATTCCCATGCCCACTAATGACTCTGATGTGCAAGCTCAAGCCCAAACTATTTTGGATGCGATCGCCTTTATTCCCTTTGAGCAATGCCAACCCTTAAGCCGCGAGTTGAGTCATCTTCCTGCACGTCCGGGTATTTATGCTATCCGACACAAAACAGATGGTTTACTTTACGTCGGTAAAACAAAGAGTTTGCGAGGGCGCTTTAGTGGCGGACACAAGGCTTTTTTGTGGGCATGGCTTGACAAGTATAACGATGAGGACGTGCGGATAGCTGCACAGATCATTTCTCATTGGGGGAACCCTGCATTATTATTGGAGCTAGAAGCGATCATTCTCAGAGCCACTGAACCGCCTTATAATGCCCAGATCCCAAGTGAACGGTGATACTATGCCAGTCAACCTTCAAGAACAGCTTTCTCGTGCTGATGCTGAAATCATTTTAGGAAAATTGCCCGATCGCATTCGTGCAGCGTTAGTCGCTCGTGCAGTGGAAATAGAGTATCCAGTGGAGGCAGTGGTGGAAATGGCGATCGCCAGTTTCCTCGATAGTGAAGCATTAGGCTTTGTCGATTGTCAACCAGGGCGCGGGCAGTAAGATTACATCAACTATGCCAAGTCCTGGCGATCGCTCTTTCAACCTGGAGGCAATGCTCATGATTAATGGGTTACAGCAACCGCTTCTGCATAGGCTGCATAAACCCCTTGGACATTGTACCAATTGAGAAAAATGCGGGCGACTTCTAGAGCTAATTGGGGTTTGCCGCGATCGATTAACCATTGCAAAAGCGGAGCCATTGTCCGTTCATTCAATCTTCCGCCTAATGACAAAACGCCCCATAAAATTCGGTGTATCCAGGTCATTTGAATCATCATTCGCACGTCCCAAGTGGGATGTTTTTGATAGAATAAAACGCCCATGCGTCCGCGCTGGATTTCTTGGTCAATCATGCGGGGAATTTGCTCTAGACTAAAAGCGGGATGCCAATGGTAACCCACGGCTTGGGGACATTTAATCAGTTTGAGTCCGAGATTTTTTAGCCGGACTCCTAATTCTAAGTCTTCCCAACCATAGAGTTGAAATTGGGTATCAAATAATCCCGCTTTTTCCAGCCAATGGCGAGCGATCGCCACATTCCCCGTCGCAAAGTAGGCCGCTGAGAAGTCCGTGAGCTTGTAGGGTTCAGCCGTCGGCTCGTCAAAATTGCAGGTATTAATGACTGCACCATAGGTAAACAGGCGATCGCTCCCTAACTTCTCCTGTCCCTCCCGCAAGGCCTGTGCATGGCAGCTTAAAAAGCTCTCCGTCACCACCAGATCGCTATCGATAAAGATAATCGTATCGCCCTGAGCCTCCTTTACCCCCAAATTCCGGGCAGCAGCCGGCCCTTGATGCTCCTGCACCAACCAACGCACATGGGGCAGTTGTTCCCGTTCTGCTGCTAACCAGGCTAAAGTACCGTCTGTAGAGCCATCATCAACCACCACCACCTCATAACCCTGGATATCTGGATCGCTCAACTGCTGATTCTCCAGAGCGCTCAGGCACTTTTGCAGAATCGGTAACCGGTTGTAGGTGGGAATCACAACACTGAAGAACATAGATAATGAGTTTAATCTGACTTCACTTTTTATCCTGCTCATTAAAACCCGACAAGCCTTGAAAGAGCATTAATAAGCCTCCCATGGCAATGGCGATCGCCAATCCTCCCGCGATCCAATCTAAAACCTGTGTATTTTCCATTCCTGTTCCTAACGCCTGCTGGGTTGACCTTAACTCAAGAGTTCAGAATATCACACAAACGATTATCATAAGAACAAACCCTTGTCGTCCCAAACCATATGCCCCTTGCTCATGTCATTGGTTTAGGTAAATCGGGAATTGCAGCCGCCAAACTTCTACACCGCCAAGGCTGGCAGGTAGAAGTGAGCGATCGCCAAATCTCCGACTCCTTACGCCAACAACAGAAAACCCTTCACGATTTGGGAATTGCCTGCGATATTGGCTCTTCCTTCACCCTAGAGCATACCCCACCTCCAGAACGGATTGTGGTCAGTCCTGGGGTTCCCTGGGATATTCCGGTGTTGGTGGAAGCGCGATCGCAAGGCATTGAAACCCTGGGAGAAATGGAACTCGCTTGGCGAGACCTCCAGGATATTCCCTGGGTGGGAGTTACGGGAACCAATGGCAAAACCACCACCACCGCTTTAATTGCGGCAATTTTTCAAGCGGCGGGCTGCCATGCTCCTGCCTGTGGTAATATCGGCTACGCTGCCTGCGAGTTGGCCCTGGGGGAAAAACAGCCCGATTGGGTGATTGCAGAAATTAGTAGTTATCAGATTGAGTCCTCCTCTACCCTATCGCCGCAAATAGGGGTTTGGACAACCTTTACCCCCGATCATCTCAACCGCCATAAAACTCTCGACAATTATTACGAGATTAAAGCGCAATTATTGCGGCGATCGCATCAGCAAGTCTTTAACGGCGACGATCCCTATTTACGTCAAGTTGGCCTCAAACAATGGCCCGATGCCTATTGGACAAGCACTCAAGGCCAACAAAATTTAGTCGCCTCTCCCCAAAAGGGAATCTATATTCAAGACCGATGGGTAATGGTGCAAGGAGACCCCATTTTACCCGCCGCCAGCCTAAAAATGGTGGGAGCGCATAACCAGCAAAACCTCTTACTGGCGGTGGCGGTGGCTCGGTTAGCCGGTATAGAACGGGAAGCCATTGCCGAGGCGATCGCCAATTTTCCCGGCGTGCCCCATCGTTTAGAACTCATTTGCACCCTCGATCAAATTGACTTTATTAATGATAGTAAAGCCACCAATTATGATGCCGCCGAAGTTGGTTTATCCGCAGTTCCCGCCCCCGTTATTTTAATTGCCGGTGGAGAAGCCAAAGAAGGCGAAGATACCCCATGGTTACATCGGATTAAATCTAAAGCAGCCGCCGTCCTACTCATCGGTGAAGCCGCCCCCCGTTTTGCCCAACGGTTAGAAGCCGTCGGTTATCATGCCTATGAGATCGTGGAAACCTTAGATCGAGCCATTCCCCGCTCTTTAGTCCTAGCCAAACACCATCAAGCCAAAGGGGTCTTATTTTCTCCCGCCTGCGCCAGCTTCGATCAATATGCTAATTTTGAACAACGGGGGGATCATTTCCGCCAACTGTGCTTAGACATGAATAAGTAGGAGCCAATCGTTTCATATCAACATGCAGTGGGTACGATCGCCAAAAATCGGTTGGATTCTAGTCATCCTGTTAGCAGGATGGCTCATTTTCGATATCACCACCAACCTTATTGCCGAAGGACTCTGGTTTAGCGAAGTCGGTTATAGTCCTGAATTTGCCCTGCGGGTAACCACCCAACTCATCGTCGGAGCCATTGTTTTCGGAATCAGCAGCCTTTATCTGTGCGGCAATCTTTGGGTTGCTAACCTTCTCAAACATCCCAACCCCCCAGAAAATCAAGACGCTTATCCCAAACATGCCAAAACCGTTTCCCTAGGATGGTTACTCCTCTTCGTCGGCCTCCTGAGCCTCATCTTAGGATTAATTGTGGTTCAATATGCAGAAGTCATCCTGCAATATTGGCATACCGATTTTAACATTGCCCGCCTCACCCCCGAACTCCCGCCTCGATTTCGCCCCGAATCAGCCCTTCGCACCTTCTTAGAGCTGCCCTCTTCTCCCATCAAAACCCTATGGATCATCGGGTTCCCCCTCCTCCTATTATGCATTCCTCAAAGAATCTTGCTGGCGATCGCCGTCCTCCTCAGCACCGGTTTAGGCGTAATTTTATCCAGTCATTGGGCCAGAATTCTCGCCAGTTTTAATCCGACTCCCTTCAACCAAGTCGATCCCCTCTTCGATCAAGATATTAGTTTCTACATCTTCACCTTACCCGTTCTCCATCTCCTCGAATTTTGGCTCGTTATCCTCTGTGTTTTTTCCCTACTTGCCGTTACCATTATCTATTTATTATCCGGTAGAAGTTTAGCCCTGGGCAGTTTTCCCGGCTTTTCTCCCAAACAGCGCCGCCATCTGCAAATCATTAGTGCCGCAGTCATGTTTAGCGTCGCCTATAGTTATGCCCTCTCCCGCTATGAACTGCTCTATTCTTCTACCGGAGTCATTTATGGAGCCAGCTTTACCGATATTTATACCCAAAAACCCATGATTGAAGTGCTGTCAATTTTGGCAGCCGCCTATGGTTTCTTCCTTTTAGGTCGCTCAGTTTATTGGGCAAAAAAACGGGATATTTGGCGGAAAATGATTTACGTGATGATTCTCTATTTAGGGATTGCTGGAGTGAGCAATTATGGCCTACCAGCTCTGAGCCAAAGATTACTTGTTGAACCCAATGAACTGGGACGAGAAACCCCATTTATCCAGCACAGTATTGAATATACCCGCTCTGCTTTTGATTTAGACAAAATTGAAGTTGCTCCCTTTAATCCTGAAGGGCAATTAACCCCGCAAGACTTACTCAACAATAGGCTAACGATTGATAATATTCGGCTCTGGGATACTCGCCCCCTCTTGCAAACCAACCGACAGTTGCAACAAATTCGCTTATATTATAAATTCCTCGATGCTGATATTGAGCGCTATACATTTCGCAAGCGCGATTATCAAGGAGCAGAAAAACAACAAGTTATTTTAGCCCCTAGAGAATTAGACTATGAAGGAGTTCCCCCAGAAGCCAAAACTTGGGTCAATGAACATTTAGTCTATACCCATGGTTATGGCTTTACCCTGTCCCCCGTAAATACGGTTGCACCCGATGGCTTACCCGAATACTATGTCAAAGATATTGGTGCAGAAAGTCCAGAAGGGCAAACTACTCCCGTTTGGATTTCTGACGCTCGAATTCGTGATAGTATTCCCATTGGTCAACCGAGAATTTATTACGGGGAATTGACCAATACTTATATTATGACTCCTTCGAGGGAACCGGAGTTAGATTATCCCCAAGGGGATGCCAACCAATACAATTTTTATGATGGCACAGGGGGCGTATCGATCGCCAGTTCCTGGAGACGGTGGTTGTTTGCCAAATACCTCAACGACTGGGAAATGCTTTTAACCCAGTCCTTTACCCCAGAAACAAAAGTTTTATTTCGCCGCAATATCGTCGATCGCGTCAAGGCGATCGCCCCCTTTCTCCGATTCGATCAAGACCCCTATTTAGTCGTTGCTAACACCAATTTAAGCGGTGATTCTAGTCCGAATCAAGAGAATTATTTATACTGGGTTATTGATGCTTATACGACGAGCGATCGCTACCCCTATTCCGATCCCGGAGGGCAACCCTTTAACTATATTCGCAACTCAGTAAAGGTCGTTGTCGATGCCTACAATGGCAAGGTCTATTTTTTCATCAGCGATGATGCCGATCCGATGATCCAGACCTTCGCTAAAATCTTTCCCAACCTCTTCCGCTCTTTAGAAGAAATGCCCCAATCTCTCAGGGTACATATTCGCTATCCTGTAGACTTGTTTAGCATCCAATCTAATCAACTGCTCACCTATCACATGCGCGATCCTCAAGTCTTTTACAACCGGGAGGATCAATGGCGTGTTCCCCTAGAAATCTATGGCGGTCAACCCCAAACCGTACAACCCTATTATTTGATTATTAAATTACCCACCGAAAACCGAGAAGAATTTATCTTACTCCATCCCTTTACCCCCGCCAGCCGTAATAACCTCATTGCCTGGTTAGCCGGTCGTTCCGATGGAGAAAGTTATGGTAAACTATTACTCTATCAATTTTCTAAACAACAGCTCATTTATGGGCCGGAACAAATTGATGCTCTGATTAATCAAGACCCAGAAATTTCCCGGCAAATTTCCCTATGGAACCGGCAGGGTTCAAAAGCAATTCAAGGCAATCTTCTGGTCATTCCTATCGAAAAATCCTTACTCTACGTCGAACCTCTTTATTTAGAAGCCGAGCAAAATAGTCTGCCAACCCTAGTCCGAGTGATTGTCGCCTATGAAAATCAAATTATCATGGCCGATAGCCTGGATAAAGCGCTCAATGCTATCTTTAATTCCTCCAATTCTCCTCCCTCAAATGCTCCGACACCTGTGATTCGTAACTTAAATGAAATTGGGCCACCCTAGTGGGTCAGTTTCCAGTGCCCCGGAAAAATGAGGAGATGGGGGAATAAGGGTTAGAATAGGTAAGGCAATGCTAATATCCGCGCTCAACTTGATAAGTTATGCAAAAAAAACGACAACAGATTCATGCTCTTGTCGATCAGCTTCCAGAGGAATACTTACATCAGGTGTGGACATTCTTAGCTCCCTTATGTGCAGAAGCCTATGTGCTGACGATGATTCACGCAACCATGGATACCATTAAACCTGGTGATTTTATGACTCGTGAAGAAGCTTTAGGGTTTTTGCACCATCGATGATTGATTACTGGCAGAGGTGAAAATCCTATGACTGTGGCGAACTCATCCACCGCATCATCCATCCAATATCAACTGCTCTATCACCGTAGCTTTCTCCAAGACCTGCAAAAGTTACAGAAACGAGATAAGAGCTGTTATGAAAAAATTTATCACTTTGTCTTTACTGAGTTTCTGAGCCTGAAACGGCTGGAAGATCTGCCGCATCTGCATCGACTCGGCCGGGAAAGGATGTTTTATCATTTTACGATTGAAGAAAACCTGATTGCGATCGCCGTCATGGGACAAATTGTTAAATTTATCCGGATTCTCCCCAAACCGAAGATCTAAACGGTATGGTGTCTAGGGGAGAGTCCCAAGCAACCTCTCATTATCTTGTTTAGCTCGGCGATCGCCGAAAATGCCTCAACCCTTTGGAGAAGACTGGTTATGGATGCAGCAACCCTCTGGCAACGTTATCAAGACTGGCTGTACACCCACGACAGCCTCGGATTTTATCTCGACATCAGTCGAATGAGGTTTGACGATCGCCAAGTCATGGAAATGAAACCTAAGTTCGACAAGGCCTTTGCAGAAATGGCTAAACTCGAAGCCGGGGCGATCGCCAACCCAGACGAAGGACGGATGGTTGGTCATTACTGGTTACGCAATACCGATCTCGCTCCTAACTCCCAACTGAAAGCCGAAATTAACGAAACCCTAGAAGCCATCCATCGCTTCGCCCAAGATATCCACTCCGGAGCCATCAAACCCCCCAACGCCCCCAAATTTACCGATATTGTCTCCATCGGTATCGGTGGATCGGCTCTAGGGCCAGAATTCGTCGCTCAAGCCTTAGCCCCCTCCTCTCCTCAACTCAACATTCACTTCATTGACAACACCGATCCGGCTGGCATCGATCGCACGCTAGGTCAACTCAAAGATAAACTAAACACCACCCTGGCGATCGTGATCTCCAAATCTGGAGGCACACCGGAAACCCGCAACGGTATGGTCGAAGTCCAAGCCGCCTATCAAGCCGCCAATCTTCCCTACAGCCCCCACTTTATCGCCATTACCGGCCATGGCAGTAAACTAGAAAAGATGGCGGAATCTGAAAACTGGTTAGCCACCTTCCCCATGCATGACTGGGTAGGGGGACGCACCTCCGAACTCTCCGCCGTTGGCTTAGTCCCGGCTGCTCTGCAAGGTATCGATATCGATCAAATGTTAGCGGGGGCCAAAGAAATGGACGAAGCCACCCGCGTCCCCGAACTCAAACAAAATCCCGCCGCTCTGCTCTCTCTTGCCTGGTACTTCGCTGGCAACGGCAAAGGGGAAAAAGATATGGTCATTCTGCCCTACAAAGACAGCTTGCTGCTCTTTAGCCGCTATCTGCAACAGTTGGTGATGGAATCCTTGGGCAAAGAAAAGGATTTAGACGGCAATACGGTCTATCAAGGGATTGCCGTTTACGGAAATAAAGGCTCCACTGACCAACATGCCTATGTGCAGCAGTTGCGTGAAGGTGTCCCCAATTTCTTTGTTACCTTCATTGAAGTCATTAAAGACCGCGATCGCCCTTCCCCCGAAGTCGAACCGGGAGTTACCGCAGGTGACTATCTGTCTGGACTTTTACAAGGAACTCGCAAAGCCTTATACGAAAATAACCGGGATTCGATTACCGTCACCATTCCCGAAGTCACCCCCCGCACCGTAGGCGCATTAATTGCCCTCTATGAGCGAGCTGTTGGATTCTATGCCACCTTGGTGAATATCAACGCTTATCACCAACCTGGCGTAGAAGCGGGTAAGAAAGCTGCTGGAAGTATTCTCCAGTTGCAAAATCAAATTATGAAAGCTCTAGCAGAGAGTCATCAGCCCTTATCCTTGGCGGAATTAGCGGCTGCTGCCAATGCACCAGAAGAAATTGAGTCAGTTTACAAAATTGTCCGCCATCTCGCAGCCAATAATCGGGGCGTTGTCTTGCAGGGGGACAGTTCTCAACTCCAACAGTTGAAAGTCACTGGGAAATAGGGAATGGGGAATGGGGAATGGGGAATAGGGAATGGGGAATAGGCTATCCCCCCATCTTCCCCATCTCCCCATCTTCAATTCAACTTCAGGGCACTTGCGGGGACTTCTTCCCAAGAAGAAACGGTACGCATTCGAGCTGTCCATCCGGCTTGTTTTTGGTCTTCCGTGAGATTGTTGTTAAAGGAGTCGTGGCAGTCCTGAGCTTGTTTGTGGTCGGAACAGGCAATGCAAGCATAGATCATGCCAGAGGGATCGATTTGTTCATTCACCCAAATAGTCATAGGGCATATACTCCTACAATTCAAGAATGTTTAGATTTAAGTGGCTAAGTCGGTAAGGGCGGAACCGGTGACGCGGCAAATTCGCCAGTCAGGAAGCACTTGAGCGCCCATGCGTTCGTAGAAGGCGATCGCCGGTTCATTCCAGTCTAATACCGCCCAATCAAAGCGCCCACAACCCCGCTCTAGGGCAATTTTTGCCACAGTTCTCAACAGGGCAGAGCCAATCCCTTTACGGCGATATTCGGGTCGCACAAACAGGTCTTCGAGATAGAGTCCCGGTTGGGTGAGAAAGGTGGAATAGTTATGGAAAAAGAGGGTAAACCCCACCGGTTTGCCCTCCCATTCGGCAATTAAGGCTTCTATATAGTGTCGATCGCACAGGTGTTTTTCCAAGTCAGCCGCATTACCCACCACCTGATGGGATAATTTCTCATATTCGGCTAACGCGCCGATCAAGTCGAACAGAATAGGTACATCGTCGCGGGTTGCGAGTCGAATCTGGAGTTGGGGGCGATCGCCCATATCAAGGGTCATGGTTGTACAGAATGCCGTTTTTCTGGGTTTAACGCAGCCAAGCTTTCAACCGTTGAGCCACTTGAGGACGGCGTAGTTTTCGCATGGCTTTGGTCTGAATTTGTCGCACTCGTTCGCGGGAGAGGTTAAACAAATGGCTGACCTCTTCTAGGGTATAGGGTTTTCCGTTACTTAAGCCATACCTTAAGGAAATAATATCTTTTTCCCGTTCTGTGAGGACATCACTAAGAACCGATAGGATTTCCTGACGCATCATGGTTTCGCTAATCTGAGCTTCTGGAGATTGGGTTCCTTGATCTTCAAGTAAATCCAGTAATTCCGTATCTTGCTCTTCTCCAAATCGATGGTTGAGGGAGAGCGATCGCCGGCGCACCTGATGCAAATATCGCAATTGAGTCATCGAAATTTCTAATGCTTCAGCTAATTCTGCTTCGCTGGGGTTGCGTTCGAGTTTTTGTCGCAGTTGCTGTTGCATTACCCGCATTTTATTCAGTTTTTCGACCACATGAATTGGTAATCTAACCGTTCGTCCATGGTTGGCTAACGTGCGGGTGATCCCCTGACGAATCCACCAGTAGGCATAGGTTGAAAACTTATAACCTTTTTCGGGATCAAACTTTTCTGCTGCTCTATTTAATCCCAATGCTCCTTCCTGGATGAGATCGAGAAAGGGCACTCCTCGATTTACATATCGTTTAGCAATTGACACCACTAATCTAAGATTCGATCGAACAATTTTCTGCTTGGCAATTTGCCCTTTTTTCAATTTCGTACTAATTTCTGACTCCGCCAATCCACTGGCACGAGACACATCTTTGATCGTCGGTTCTTTACCGGTTTTTTCCCGCAATTTTTCTTGTATTTTTTGCAGTTCGACTCCCTCTTGAACTTGTCGAGATAAGATCACTTCTTCTTCTGCATTCAGGAGGGGATAACGTGCCATTTCTTTTAGGAATAGACCGACGGTATCCTCATTGAGCCAAGAAATTGATTCTACCCAATCTCCGTTAGACCAGGAGTTTGATGTCTCTTTAGAATCTGATGATGAAAGATTGAGACCACTTACAACAGAAGCTTTTGCCTCTGACTTCGCTGGAGGATTATCGTCTTTCCGATCGATCAATCCGTGATTATCTAGTCGGTTCAACATAGGAAATGACAAAATGAGTTGCACTTCAAAGGATTAAGGATCTTTGGGGTGAGGAGCGGTCATTTAGAGCAGAGCTTTTAATCTGAAATCAAGGCAATTTTCAATGAACTACTGATGGTTGCTCTTAGTGTAATCGTAGAATCGGAAGTTTGCAATCAATGGATGAGTCCACGATACAAAAGTTATTGTTGTGGTTTAGATTCTAAAGTTTCTGTGGGATACGATACACTCTGACCTAAAAGCGGAGAAATCATAATCTTTTTGATAGAATTAGAGCCAGTTAGCCATCTAAACCCTATGATCAGCAAACTCGATCGCCTGCAAACATCGGTTACGAGTTTCCGAGTGGCCGCCTCAAACCGTCCGTTTTATGGAGAGTCGCCATCCTCTGCTAATCCGCGCTGGGTGGAAGTTTTGGTGGATTACGATCGCCAGGAAGTAGAGGATCAAAAGCTTTATACCTATGCCATTAGCTCCAACTTGCCGGTGCAACCGGGAGATATTCTCAGTGTGCCCTTTGGTCGTCAGCAGTTGGGGGCGATCGCCATTCGGCTCTTGTCTGCACCTCCAGCAGACCTACCCCCAGAAAAGATCAAGTCGGTTCATGAGGTCATTAGTGCTGGCTTTTTTCCCCCCAGTTATTGGCAACTTCTCAATCAAGTGGCCCATTATTACCATACTCCCTTAATGCGAGTCATTCGCATGGCCCTGCCTCCAGGACTCTTGGGAAAATCGCAACGTCGCATCCGCTTAACGAACTCGATCCCAACCGAAGCGCAAGTATTTCTGCATCCACCCGCGCAACAACTGCTGAATCTCCTCACCAGCAGCAAAACCGGAGAGTATTCTTGGCGCTATCTGAAACAACAGGTACGCCAGGCCCAACGAGGATTGCAAGATTTATTAAAACGGCAATGGGTGGAAAGCTACCTAGAACCGCCGAAACCACCTCGCCCCAAGCGTCAACAGGTGGTAACCCTCGTCAAGTTTACTGTACCAGAACCTGAAGAATTAACGCCCCGACAACAGGAAATTTTAAACCTTCTGGGTCGTCAGGGAGGGGAACTGTTGCTCACAGAACTCCTGGAACAAGGACAAACTTCTTCGGGGTTAATCAAGACTTTGGAACAAAAGCAGTGGGTCGTGATTGAGGAACAGGAACAGCTACGCAGCGAAGCTGGCCCCATGCCCGATCGCGATACAGCCAAACCCCTGACTCCCGCCCAAACTCAAGCCTTGCAAGCCATTCAGGGGCGTTCGGGGTATCATCCCTTTCTGCTCCATGGGATTACTGGATCGGGCAAAACAGAAGTCTATCTTCAGGCGATCGCCCCCATTCTAGAGCAAGGACAATCCATCCTCGTCCTCGTCCCCGAAATTGGCCTGACTCCCCAACTCACTGATCGCTTCCGGGCCCGATTCGGGGCAAAAATCCGCGTTTACCATAGTGCCCTATCCGATGGTGAACGGTACGATACCTGGCGGCAGATGCTCCAGGGAACCCCCCAAATCGTCATCGGAACCCGATCCGCCGTTTTTGCCCCCTTGCCCCGTCTGGGCTTAATTATCCTGGACGAAGAACACGACACCAGCTTCAAGCAAAGCCAACCCGCACCCACCTACCACGCTCGTCAAGTGGCCCAATGGCGGGCACAATTGGAAAATTGCCCCCTGATTTTGGGTAGCGCCACCCCATCCATGGAAACCTGGTTTAGCAGTCGGTCGGGGACTTGCACGCGCCTGAGTTTACCGGAACGAGTGGAAAACCGGCCCCTCCCTCCCATTTCCGTTGTGGACTTGCGTCGAGAACTCAAACAGGGAAACCGGTCAATTTTTAGCCGCAGTCTACAAGATCATTTAAGAGGTTTGCGCGAACGCCAGCAACAAGGCATCCTCTTCATTCCCCGTCGCGGCCATAGCACCTTTGTCTCCTGTCGTAGTTGCGGTCATGTCCTCGAATGTCCCCATTGTGATGTTTCCCTCTCCTACCACTACACCCACGAAGGAGCCTCCAAACGGCTGCGCTGTCATTACTGCAACTTTTCTCAACTTCAACCTTCCCACTGTCCCGAATGTCAATCCCCCTATCTGAAGCACTTTGGCACAGGAACCCAACGAGTCACCCAAGAACTGGCCAAACTCTTCCCAGAATTGCGCGTCATTCGCTTTGACAGCGACACCACCCGCACCAAAAACGCCCACCGCACCCTCCTGACTCGGTTTGTGCAAGGAGAGGCAGACTTATTAGTGGGAACTCAGATGTTAACCAAAGGACTAGACATTCCCGGAGTTACCCTAGTGGGAGTGGTAGCAGCCGATGGCCTATTGCATCAGGGAGACTATCGCGCTGGGGAAACTGCCGTGCAAATTCTGACCCAAGTTTCCGGTCGTGCCGGTCGCGGAGATGACCCCGGCCAAGTGATTATTCAGACCTATTCGCCAGACCATCCCGCCATTCAAGCGGTTCAAAACAATGCCTATGACAGGTTTATGGAGCAGGAGTTAAAGGAGCGAGAAGCCTACCATTATCCGCCCTACAGTTCCTTGGTGCTGTTTCGCTTCAGTGGCTTAGATTTAATGGAAGTGCAAACGGCTGCTCAACAGGTGGCTGAGGTTTTAGAGTCAAGAGCAGGCAACTATCAAGTTTTAGGCCCTGCACCGGCGCGGGTGATGCGAGTCTCCGATGCCTATCGCTGGCAGATTTTGCTCAAGTTTCCTCCCGGAGTCGAGATTAACCTTCCTACTTTGGCTGAGTTGCGATCGCTCTGTTCTACTAGAGTTGGTTTACACCTAGACATCGATCCCCTTAATTTCGGATAGTGTCACAATAAGAAAAAGAAAAGGTCAGTCAGCCTGGCCTGATAACAGTTAGACACTTTCATGTCGGACGAAGTCCGAAAGGTAAACCGGTGATTGAGGTTGAAGTCCATCAGCAATTGCGAGCTTTTCTGCGCTTGGGAGCATCTCCATCCTGGCCCCATCAGTTAACGATGGCCCGGTTGGTGGCCCGAGCCATGCGTTTGGGACGGAGTGCTTTAATTCAAACCGGTCGCCCCCTTTATCAAGGGCAACCCTATCGGGTGAGTTATTTGGTTCCCTTGTTGATGTGGCCGGGGCCAGCCATTTGGGTGGGGCCCCAAGAGGTTTTGCAGCAGTTACAGATGGTGGAAATTCCCCAATTACAGGAGACCTTAGCGCTCAGTTGGGTAAAGTCGGTGGTGGTGGCCGATCGCTGGCCGAAGGGAGAGTTTTCTGGTATCGTATTGACGACTCCAGAGCAATTTTTAGGCGATCGCCTGCATCCAGAGAACCGAGGAAAGCGTTTTCCCCTGGGAATTCCAACCCTGATCGATGGTGTAGATGATTTAGAGGACTGGACGCGAGAGCAGATTAATCAATGCTTAACCCCCAAGGACTGGACTGAGTTAATGTTAGCCTGTCCCCAACACCGAGACCCCATTCGCGATACCCAAGTTAAGCTCACCAAGTCGATTTTCCAGCATCCTCCCAACCCCTACGAATGCTGTTTACTCACCGAGGAGGACGAAGAGGCGATCGCTCAATTGTTCCATTACTTTGACCAACATCAGCTTATCCTACCCTCTCCCTGGCAACAGTTCGCCCTTGCCCCATCGAGTTCTGATTCTCTCAGGTGGGCTAATATTCATCGTTCCACGGGTCAATTTACCCTCTGGTCTGGCCCTGTAGATATTGCTCCTATCCTTGCTCCTCTGTGGGCCGATCAACCGGTGGTTTTAATTGGGGAAACCCTAGATCGACAGGCCAATGCAAGCCGTTATTGCAGACAAATGGGACTCGACGATATTACTTGTATTGAATTTAATGCTTCGAGCGACCAAGAGTTGATCCATCTCTATTTACCTGATCGCCTTCCTCTCCCCAATACTCCCCAATTTCAAATCCAGGTTTTGCAGGAAATTCAAAGTCTACTCAGTGTCCGGGGACATCAAGGAGATTTAACTGTTATTTTAGTTGCGGATGTGCCTCTGAAAGGGCAAATTGCTGCGACCTTAGCGGGTGAATTTGGCTCCAAAGTACAAGTGGACAAAACTTCATGGGAAACCCATGGGATTTTAGTGTGTGGATGGGACTTTTGGCGATCGCATCAAGGTGTTCTGCCTCCTCCCAGTTTACTGATTGTTGTGGCTTTACCCATTCCTTCTTTAGAACATCCCCTGGTGGCTGGACGAGTTGCCTATTATAAACAACGGCGCTTAGACTGGTTTCGGGAATATCTACTGCCCACAGCCATTCAAAACCTGAAACGGGCGATCGCCCCAGTCCGTCCAGGAGTGGTGGCCCTATTAGATACCCGTGTCCTTCACCGCAGTTATGGTCAAACCATCCTCTCAGCCCTGGAACCCATGGCCCGCATTAATTACCGCGATCCCAGTTGGGTTAGACAAATTGGCGATCGCTGAGATTGACCCATCCAGCCCTCTGTAGTGGGGAAATGGGTCAATCATATCAAGTCCGATTAAATAGCCCTAATTACCAATCCTTGTAGGGTTTGAAATGAAGACTATTATGGTAATACCATTTCTCTTGTATTTTGCTACACTTGAGCCTATGAAGCCCCCTTTTTAAGGGGGTTTGGGGGATCTACAACCTTGCATTCTCATCAAGAAATGGTATCACAACGCTACAGTTTGTATATTTTCTACTTCTTGAAAATGAGCATCTCGTGTGACCAAGGTTAAATTATATTGTAAAGCTAAGGATGTAATCCACATATCATTTTCAGGTAAGGGGCGACCTTTGAGCCTGAGTTGATTCTTAACTTCACCGTATTGACGAGCAGTTTGCGTATTACACTCAAGAATTGTACTATTGGCAATTAATCCCTCAATTCTCTCTAGATTAGCTTCGCATCTCTTTGATTTTCTTGCACCATAACACAATTCGCCAATCGTGATACTTGAAATAAAGCAAGCTCCTGCTTGAGCGAAGTTTTGTTTCACTCTGGGTTCATCAGAAAAATTGGGTCTGAAACCCCGCCCTTCCAGGGCGGCTTTACTAACCATAGGCTACCACAATTACATCTTAGGTGCTACCCTGTAAAAAATCCTTTGACTCCAACATGGAAAGAGCATTTAACTACCGATTTTACCCAACCTTAGAGCAAGAGTCCCTATTGCGGCGAACTTTGGGTTGTGTAAGATTAGTTTACAACAAAGCGCTCCATGAAAGAACTCAGGCTTGGTATCAACGACAAGAAAGAATCGATTACGCTCAAACATCTTCTCTGTTGACCGCCTGGAAAAAACAAGAAGAGTTACATTTCTTAAACGAAGTCAGTTGTGTCCCCTTACAACAAGGGTTGAGGCATCTACAAACCGCATTTAGCAACTTTTTTGCCGCGCGTGCCAAATATCCCAACTTCAAGAAAAAACACCAAGGAGGGAGTGCTGAGTTTACCAAATCCGCATTCAAGTTCAAAGAAGGTCAAATCTATTTAGCCAAATGTAAAGAACCCTTAGCCATTCGTTGGTCTCG
>NZ_JAQOSO010000061.1 GCF_030068505.1 Roseofilum capinflatum BLCC-M114 | reverse complement strand
CCTACGTCTCCGAAGTAGTCGAATCGCTGAAACGTATACGCTGTATGCTTTGCACAAAACGGCCAATTTCTAAACGACAATTTACATTTCGGCAAAAACGAGCATATCGACGCATCGCTCTAAGCGCTGGATACGGAATTATTCGCTTTAACCGCTTCGAGCGTTACGCCCATAGCGCTTATTTACGCCCATAGCGCCCGTTATTTACGTCTTTAGCGTCGGTTGTGCGCTCTAAAAGGTAAATCCACATTTACTCGCTTTGAGGGGCTTAAATCGAAAATTTAGGCGGGGTAGCGCCGCGAGATTCCCTTACCACCGCTTACCAGGCGTTAGCGATCGCCGCGCTCGAAGCGTTTATCGCCCGCGTTTGTAACGCCTGGTAAGCGAAACGTTAAAGTAACCAAAATTCTGAAACGCTAGAACGCTTACGCTGTATGCTTTACGTAAGTTTCGATTACTAAATGACAATTTACATTTCGACCATTATGCCAACGCTTGCGAACGGAGCGATCGCCGCGCTCGATTACGCTCCTTAGCGTTACGAAGTCGATCACCGCGCTCGGTAGATCGCCGCTATAAACTCTCGAAATGTAAATTGTCATTTACCGCTTCGCGAATACGGAAAGCATACAGCGTAAGCGTTCTAGCGATTATAGAAATTTCTTTATAAAATTACTTGACATAATTTTAGTTACGGTGTTATATTAAAAGAGTCGATAAGAAATACAAGAAACGGAGCAACATAAATGCGATTCACCAACATGCACGAAATCACGAAATGTAAATCGACTCAGGAAATTCTCGAAATGTGCGAACTCGATTATAGTATCGAGTGCTACCCTCGCTACTACCAACGCAACGGAGTGTTTATCCCCGTAGAAGGTAAATTTTCAATCGTTCGCGATGATTCCGGGCTTGAGCTTTCCACCGCTTCCGAGAACTGGACACCGATTCAGAACGAGGCGATCGTTGATAATTTTCTCTCGTTTTGCGATGATTCCGGTCTTAAGGCTACTCACGCCGGGGCATTAGACGACGGGCGTAAGGTGTGCATCATCGCTGACTTAGACCGCGAGTTTGACGTTAAGAACGTAGGCGATATCGTTAAGGGTTTCGTTCAGTTCATCGGAAGCCATGAGCGCGGCTACGGTCATCAGATTAACCTTTATATCGAACGCCTCGTTTGTCTGAACGGAGCGACTCGTCAAGTGCGTCAAGGTCAGCGCGTGTTGCGGCATACGGCTAGTTTTGAAGCCAACATGACCCAACTTTTAGAGGCGTGTTTAGCGTCATGGGAGCAGTACATTGGAGATATGGATACCCTCGCAAATACCGTAGTCGAGCCAGAAGATGCTCACATGCTCTTGATTAAAGCGTTCGGTGACCCATCGAAAGCGATTGAAGACCAGCCGAAAATCGTGCAGAAAGTTTTCAGACTTTTCGATGGTGAGTTAATTGGCGGGCACTTCTCAAGCGCTTATAAATCCGCTTTCGGTCTTTTGCAGTCAGTGACGGAATATTACAATCACCATCACGCTTACCGCTCCGATACCGATGTTTTCTCCGCGCTTACGACTGGAAACATTAATCAGCGTGTATCCGCTTTCGAGAATCAGATTATCCGCTATTCTCGCAGCGCTAACAATCGCCAGAGCGTAAGCGTTGGAGTAGCGCAACGCTAATCGCTATCGATAATCCTGTAGCGATGCGCTACAGGATTCGCATAATGTTTAATAATTTTTCAATGAGTTACAATAAAATCATGTCCACTAATACGCAAACGTCCGCTAATGCTCGCCCGATAACCGATAGCGATAATAAACGACTAACAATAGGAGAGTACGAACACGACCATCGCGCTATTTTACGCCAGTTGAGTCTAGCGCGAAAACTCCGAAATCATACGATGAAGGATGTCGCTCGATATGTTCTTAAAGACCCCGATAAATCGAATCGATTGATTTATCATCATCTAGATAGGAAATCGAATTCTAGATTAGCTCCAGAGGAAATAAGCGCATTGGCTGACTACGCCTTCATCTCGGAAGATGATCTAACTATTTTCGAGCAGTACAAATTGAAGAACCCGAAGCGCCGAAAAGCGCAACGATAACGCCAGATCGAACTAATCGAACTAATCGAAACTTAAAGGATAAAAACGATGGTAACCAGAATCATGAAATCTAACACCGCTTCCTCTAAAGAGCGGGCATCGCGAAAAGTAACCGGAATCGATGATGAGATAAATAAGATAATTCATTATCTTAAAATCAAAATGTCGAAGGTACGCGCTGAAAAAAATCACAGCATTGACGAAGCTATCTACACGATCGCCGCTAACTGTGACAACGGGATAAATAAAGCGGGATGGTATAACTATCTTTCTATTTCCCGGTGCGATTGGAAATTAAACCCTCGCGTTGTTGATGCCATTTGCGATTACTTAGACGAAGACCCTGATATATTTTCTTATCTTTCCAAGCTTCGCAAAACTCGCAAATACATCATCAATAGCGGGATTTCTGGTCAGGCGGATAAATTAATCGATATCGTTCGTGAGGATGTCGGTTTCGCGCTTCCTAATGCGGTAGATTTAGTCGCTGTGTAGTTGTCGTTCTCGTAGCGCGGCGATCGTCACGATTCGAGAACGGCAAATTAAAAACCCTCCAGCTACCAACTAGAGGGTTAAACGAAAACGGAGCGAATAAAATTTCTAATACCTAGTATTTTATTTCATCGCTATTCCTAGTATTTCATTTCATCGCTATGCCCAGTATATCATACTTATCGCGAAATTCAATACGATCGTCACAATCAAATCCTTGCCCCGCTTGCGGTCGCACCGATTCAGCTTGTAAGATTTTCACCGATACGAGAATAACGCTTTGCTTCCATGCCGACGGAGAGATAAGCCCGAATTACAGACGCGGCGAGCAATTGCGAGATGGGATGGGGTATGTTTGCATCCCGACAGATTTAAGTGATTCAGGAAACGATAGATACATTGAATCGCGCCCGACGATCGCCCCTATAAGCGAACCAGAACTAAATGAGCGCTACTGCTCGTTATTCGCGCAACTACCGCTAGAGGATAAACATCGAAATCGCTTAAAACGAGAGCGCGGGTTAAGCGACGAGGCGATCGCCGCATACGGGTTTAAGTCTTTCGCGCCACGTAAGCGGGTTGAGGCTTCGCGATTTACGCCCGGCGTAGAGGAGAGCGCAGACGGTTATAGATTAGCGGGATTAGGTGGTATCGCTCTACCTATCCGCTCCGTTAGCGGAAACCTTACGGGATATCAAATCGCTACGGAAGGAAGCAATCGGAAACGAAGCGGTAAATATGTCTATCCACGCGACTGTAATGCTCTCGCTGGCGGCGGACAGTTAGTCAATACGGCGCTACCGATTTTTACGAAAAGTGAAGTGACCGCTCCATCAGCGCGGGTAAATATCCGATCGTCGGGCGGTAGTAGCGTTTCGTTCATATCGTTAATCGCTGACGACGGCGCTATCATAGCGGCTTACATGGTAGAGAATCCGCTTCACCCTTACTTAGCCGCAATCGAGATAGCGCTAAAAGTCGGAATCGGTTGCCTACGACTTCCTTCTATACCGGCTACTGGTTCGCTGATACGCCGCGTTATCGAATCCGCGCTTGATGCACAAGGCGATTATTTTTTCGACGAGTACGATAGCGTCGTACTCGACCATAATCACACCGCTTTAGATGGCGTTGTACCGAACATCGTCTACTTGTGCGATGGAATACTAAAAAGCTATATCGCAGCGTACCGCCACAATATAGTCTGCGTAGGCGCGGTGGGCGGGGCGTTCGCTTCGTATTCCGGGCGGTTTGAACGTGAATTAAACGCCGCGTATGAGGGCGTTCGGTTCGTAGTTCTCGCGCCAGACGGTGGCGACGTTCTGAATCATCACGTGGCGATCGCTAACAGGAAAACGTTAGAGCTTATCGAATCTTCGGGGCGCTCCGCTTTAGTTTCCTGGTGGGGGCAAAAGACGAAAGCGGATGATGATATAGACGAAATACCAGGCGACACGAAAATAGAGATAATCTCTATAGAGCAGTTCAAAGCGCTTCACTCGGATGAATTAATTTCTAAAGTTTACGGCGCTCTCTCAGACGATAGCGGTCACTTAATCAATAAGCCCGGCATCTATAAAGTCTCGGCGCTTCCTAACTTCCCCCATCAAGCGATACCGGAAGCGCCTACTTTATTTCCCGAAGGCGGTCGTATAGAAGCAATTAGATCTGTAATCGAGGGCGGCTTTAACGCCGCTCTTGATTCATCTTGGATGGGGACGGGAAAATCGCACACAATCAACGCTATTCAAAGAAGCGACTTCGAGCGCCGCTTCGATAAAATTCTATGGGTAGCCAACGACCCCATAAGCGAAGAGTGGGGATGGCAAGGCTACCGCGCCCGCGATGCCGGGCGTTACCGGACACCTACGGGACGGATAACGAGGTCTAACAATTCTCGGAATACGGTCGTTTCTGAATCCAATTGCCAGCGCTTCGATGATTACGATCGCCTACTTAAAGCGAACTTAACGCCGACTTATAATGATATTTGCAACACATGCCCCTTTAACGAGTCTTGTGCGAATACGCCTGGGCAATTCCTTCACGACCGAGCTATAACAATGGCGCAAGACCGCATAAGAATCGCTCCGCAAGCGATTCACCCCGGTTTATTATCAGATAAACGAGTATTAGCGCTCGTTGATGATTGTGAACCGTTCATCATTCAGCGCACCATTAGCCGAAAAATATTAATCGATACGATACGCCGCAACGACCCTTTACGAGATAACTTCCCGCAACTTAAAGAATACTTACTCCGCTTATTTAACCTATCTATGGAAGCGACTAAGAGTAAACGCGCTCTGCATTTCGATGAAATAATCAACCGCTTAGGGATTTTGGATACTTCCTTTACGAGCTTCTCGCAATTAATGGCGTATGACTACATTGATATCCAACAATCTGTTAATAGCAACTTACCTACGATTCCATTCTGGGTTCCGGATTTTTTAGAAGCGATTAACGATGGTTACATTCACTTCGAGAAAGGTAATTTCACGTTCTTCAAACGTAACCGCGCTTTTATAGAATTCTGTAATAGGGAAAACGTCGCGGTCATATTCTTCGATGGGACTGCGAAACTAGACTACATAAAGCGTTGGCTCGGACACGATAGGATAGCACATATTCAACAAGAACCAACAGAAGGAGCGGACTTAGAAATCAATCAATATATAGGCTTCGGAGCGTGCGGTTACACGCGATCGCCGAAACAGATTAAGCGATTAGAGAAGCTTCTAAGCGGGCGGGAAGATATCCCTAGAATCGATATCAAAGCTTCTGAGATTAAAAGCGATTTAATGGAAGTATGGCGCGGCGGTTCACGTGGCTCTAACGTATTTGCTGAACAATTCGAGCTTGATTTAGTAGGCGCTCCTAGAAAAAATCTTGTAGCTATGTACGCAGAATTCAAGCTTTTATTTGGGCGCTCTGTAAGCGTAGAGGACGTTGAGCTTGCTATATACCCGCTATCGGATAAAAACGGATGTAAACGGATATCTGTTACTAAAGAATCGACTGATAAAGAGTTTGCACGCTTCTATTACAACGACACAATAACCGCAATCCGACAAGCCATAGAGCGCTTAAGAGCGTCGAGAAGACGAGGCGATCGCCTTCGCTGCAATTTTATAAGTGATTTCCCGCTACCGTTCCCCGTAAACGTCATCGAGGGAACCGTTAAAATAAGGCGCTCTGCTGTAGAAGAAAGCGAATTTTCTTTAGAGCGTGTACGGGCTGTTATCGCCCTATTCAAGCGTCAAGGTACGGTAGTTACCTGCAACGGTGTCGCGGCGCACTTAGGATTAGCTCCTCATCAATTCCGCTATCGCTTACGATGCCTTAATCTCGATTGGAAGTCCGTAAAGAATAGCTAACGCTCCGGGCGTTAACGCTCGATTGCGGACATAGCGATCGCTAACCTCGATTGCGGGCGCTATAACGTATACTTAGTAAGCGTTACAGCGCGATCGAGGTTAATTTTATAAAATTAGTTGACATAATTTTATAACTTGTGTTATATTATAAGAGTAGACAACGTAAAGACGTAAAGACGATGACCGAAAACATTTATGATTTCTCTCAGCCTATTCTCGAAGGCGCTAAAGCGTTCATGAATGGCTTAAAACCCGAAGGCTACTGCAACATTACGCAAGCGGAAATGGACATAATTTCCGAGGCGGTTGGTACAGAATACGGTAGCGAAGTTTTGCAAGCGTTCAACGCGATTTCAACGTTCGCGGAATTAGCCGGAATCGAAGTAGCTGACGAAACCGAATTGATTGCGGCTAAGTTCACTGCTCAAGAAATTTGCGAGACCTTGTACGGCCCGATGATTTTCAGCAAAGATGGCGACTTAGTAATCCGCTTTGGTGGGAACATGGCGAAAGTCGAGCAAGAAGGCGAATCTTTCCGGTGCGGTGACCTGCGATGCAAGCAGTTCAAATCCTTATCCGTTCCTGGGGAATCGGGCGGCTCTTACGAGAAATTTTTCTTGAGTTTCCAGAGCGCTGATAAGAAAAGCATCTTTAAGTGCCAAGTTTTAACCCCCAAAGGCAGCGATTTTTCCTCTGATGACATCGAGCTTGCAATCGAGAGCGGAAGGAAGTTAGCAGAGTTTGCGCGTCCATTCACCTCTGGCGGTGGCTTCGTTAAACTGCGTGATTTGGATATCGGCTCGTACAAGCTTAAAGGCGTTCGCTACGATGAAAATCTCAAGTTTATTAAATGGGAATTGATTCTAGAAGATGGGCGGGGCGTAACGCCTAATTCCGAGATTGCTAAGACGATCGTGGCTTTATCTCAGTCAATGTCAGTTGAAGAAATCTCGAAGTTATACGCCGGCGGTATGTTGATGATTACCGATAAGCAAGAGAAAGCCGGGAAGACGTATACTAAAGCTCTAATCAGCGCTGGTAAATCTTTCGCTAAGGTAAACGGTAACGGTAAAGCTAACGGAAAAGGTGCGCCGAAACCGTTGGAACTCAAGCCAGCTAACGCCGTAACGCCTACTAAAGCCGCCGTTCCCGTTACCGCTAACGGAGCGCCGGAAACGATAGAGGCATCTGAGTTAGGTGATTCTGAAGTCTTCTTCTAGAAGCTAACGCAAAGAGCGCCCTGATATGCTTCTTAGGGCGCTCTTCTCATTACGTTACGAACTCTACGCTAAGGCGTAACGAGCGAATTTAAAACACGAAAACGGTGATGATATGAAGTTAAGACCCTTTCAAATTGAGGCGCTACGCAACGTATATAGCGCGATTAAAGATAAACACAACAGGATTTTGCTCGTAGCTCCGACCGGGGCGGGAAAGACAGTAATCGCAGCGCAACTTATACAACACGCCTACGAGCGCAAGATAAGCATTATGTTTATCGTTCATCTAGACATTCTCGTGCCTCAAACCGCATCTAAACTACTCGCATTCGGATTAAACGAGAACGAAATCGGTTATATCAAGAACGGTTACCCAGAGCGGAAAGATGCATTAATTCAGATTGCGAGCGTTCAGACTTTAGCCCGTAGACGCTGGTGGCGTGAGCAATTGCCTAGGGTAGTCGTTTTTGACGAGGCGCACGAAACTACATTCTCATCAGTAGGTGACTCAATCGTAAACGAGTTAGCTACGGAAACGACTAGAATAATAGGCTTGACCGCTACTCCGTATCGCTTGAGTAAGCGCCAAGGCATGGGGCAATACTACGATAAGTTAATCCAAGCTGAATTACCCTACCGCTTACAAGAGCAGGGTTTTTTAGCTAAGATGCGTTACTTCGGATTACCACAACCGGAAGCGATCGCCAGCATCCCGATACGCGCCGGCGACTTCCAATCAGAAGGAAGCGAACGTGCGATGGTGTCCCCCGAAGTCATATCGAACACGGTTACGGAGTGGCAACGCTTAACCGAGAGCGTAGAGAAACGATCAACGATCGCCTTCTGCGTTAGCGTTAAGCACGCCCGCGCTCTAGCAGACGCTTTCAATGAAGCTGGCTACCGCGCTGATATGGTATGCGGTGAGACACATAAAGACGAGCGTAAGCGGTTGTATAGCGCTTTAGATGAGGGTGATTTAGACGTGCTAACCTCCGTAAACGTTATCTCTATCGGATTCGATTTACCCTCTATCCGCTTCGGACTTCTAGCGCGACCAACTAAATCTAAAGCGGTTCACTTCCAACAAATCGGGCGGGTTATGCGCCCGTCTCCCGGTAAAGAATACGGAACCATCATCGATACTTGCGGAAATCTAGACCGCCATGGCTACCCGGAAGCGATAAGGCGCTACTATCTTGACCATCCTAAAGACGGTGAACCAGGCGACGCACCGATTAAGGCTTGCGAAGCGTGTGGGAACATTGACCACATTAGCGCCAAAGTTTGCAGCGCTTGCGGACATCCATATCCAATAGCGGAGAAGGAAACCAAATCAGAAACTTTGCGAGAAAAAGACCCGTTCTCGAAAGATAAAGATAGATTTCAGAAAATGCTCAGGACGGCGTATCGGAAGTTCGATAAAAGTCCGTCCGCTTGCGGTATTGAATTCTATAAAAAGTACGGTTTTTTCCCTAGACAAGAATGGAAATTAAACGCTGTTTTCGACACCGTAACCGAGGATAATCTTTTCGCTTATCAGAGCTATCTACTCTGCACGATGCTGAACCCTAAACCGAGTGATTTAACTTTCGAGCTTGTCACCGCCTTCGGTGCTGGATATTACGAGAAGATTAAAGAAGCGGTAGATTATCCAGCCGTCGGGTAATACTACGTCCGCTCTAGTTCGTAACTAAAGCGGACGTAACTAAAGCGGACAAAACGAAAGGAGCTTAATATGGCGGATTTAACGAGGTTAACTAAGATATCGAAACTGACATTAATTAAGCGATTAAAGCGCTTAAAACGTATTGATTCGGAAACTAAGAAACGTAAAGAACGAGATAAGAAATACTAAGGAGAACTAAAAGATGATTACGCAATTAAATCTAGTTGATTTCGATAGCGATACAAACGAGAACGAAACCGGCGATCGCCGATCGCTTACAACGTATTTAATAGACCCGCCCGTAGTCGTTTCAGATAGCGCTGGTTTCGATGAAATGCTTCACGCAATTGCCAGCGCCCCCATCGTAGGCGTTGACTCCGAGACGACCGGATTAGATCCACATACGAACTCGATGCGTTTACTACAGATTGCGGTATCGGATCGCCTCGCCTACGTCGTTGATTGCTTCGCTAACGTCCGTTGTCGATTGCCAGAGCTAACGAAAGCTTTCGCGGGGAAACGTAAGGTATTTCACAACGCCGCCTTCGATTTGAAGTTCTTGCGCTCCGTAGGCGTTGATGTTGGGCTTCCGTTGTTCGATACGTTTCTCGCCGCTAAAGTTTACGTTAATGGCACGCGGGCGGCGTGTTCGTTGCGTGATTGCGTAGACCGATATTTGAACGTCGCGCTCGATAAAACGGAACAAAAAAGCGACTTCTCAGGGAAACTAACGCAAGAACAGATACACTACGCCGCCGTAGATGCTTGCATTCTTATCCCGCTCCGAAAAGCGCTGCTAGAGCGGTTCAAGGATTACGATCGCCGGGTTGCGGAACGTGGCGAACGCTTCGGTATGCTCAACACGCTTAACATCGAGTTCGGCGCTGTATTGGCGGTTTCTGAAATGGAGTATCAGGGTCTCCGCTTCGATTGGGATAGCTTCGATGCTATGCGCTCTGATGCCGTAAAGGATTACGATGCGAAGTTAGCGAAGCTCTACGAGGCGCTAGATGAAGCTGGCGCTGACTTACAACGTGATTTATTCGGAACGCCTTCCGTTAACCTTAATTCGCCTGAGCAGGTTCAGCGCTTATTAACGTCTTTGGGATACGACATCGAAAGCGTAAACGAGAAATACTTACGAATCGGACACGGTGACGACCCGTTAATCCTCGCTTATTTAACGTGGAAAAACGCAGCGACTCGCATCAAAGACCTCGATAAATATCCGCCTCATTTGAACGAAAAAACGGGGCGAATTCACTCAAGCTTTAAGCAATTAGGAGCGGAATCAGGGCGTTTTTCGTCTACGTCTCCAAACGTTCAAAACTTACCTAGGGGCGGTTTTCGTGATTTAGTAATACCAGACGAGGGCAACGTTTTTGTCTGCTGCGACTACTCACAAATAGAAGTTAGAATCGCAGCGCACCTAAGCGGTGACCAGACGATGATCGACGCTTATAAACGTGGTGAGGACTTACACCGATTGACCGCTTCGATCGCTAACCAATGTAAGTTAGACGAGGTGACGAAAGCTCAGAGGCAGGCGGCGAAGGCGATTAACTTCGGGCTGCTTTACGGGATGGGCGCTAGATCGTTAAAGGATTACGCAAAAACTAATTACGGCGTAGAGATGACGCTAGACGACGCTTACGAATTCTCTAAGCGTTACTTTGAAGGGTATCGAGGCGTTTATCTTTGGCATAGAGCTATAGAATCCGCCATAGGCGCGGGATTATCTTCAATCAAAACCGAGGCGGGGCGTAGACGCATACTTAAGCCGCAAGATAAAAAATTACAATCTTGTGCGAATACCCCTGACCAGGGATTAGGCGCTGATATCCTCAAGACCGCTCTAAAGCGCGTTTACGATGCTATCCGTACCGCCGGATATGAAGGTAAAGCTCACATCGTTAACTGCGTACATGATGAAATCCTAATCGAGTGCGAAGCGGCGATCGCTGACGATATCGAAGCGCTTCTAAAGCGAGAGATGATAGCAGCCGCAGAAATCTACATTACCGATATCCCTATCGAAGCGGAAGGGGGAATAGGCAATACCTGGGGAAGCGCTAAATAACGTTTCCAGCGTTACAGGCGCTACAAGCGCTACGGGCGTTTCGAGCGTTTCGGGCGCTACAGGCGCTACAGGCGCTACGGGCGTTTCGAGCGTTTCGGGCGTTACGGGCGCTACTTAGGCGGCGATCGCCAACGGTAGCGCTCTTATTTTTTTTATAAAAATACTTGACATAATTATAGTTTAAGTGTTATATTGTAAAGGTATTGACGAAGTAAGGAAGCGTAGACACCATGCAATTAGCTTTGAAATACAGACCGAAGACGTTTGACGAACTTAAAGGCAACGATTTTACGAAAGTAACCTTAAAGCGCCAAATCGAGCGCAAGCGCATCGCCCGCACCTATCTCTTTAGCGGTAGCAAGGGAACAGGCAAGACGACGGTAGCCCGTATTTTTGCGAAGGCGCTTAATTGCGAAGCCAGCGATACCGCTTTACGCCCATGCGGTGAGTGCGATTCGTGTAAGTCTTTCGAGCGCGGCGCGGCGCTTGCGTACCAAGAAATCGATTGCGCTGCTAATTCAGGCGTAGATAGCGCCCGTGAGCTTGTCGTAGCGAGCGCGTACACGCCGCTATCAGGGCAGTACAACGTATACGTTTTAGACGAGTGCCACATGCTAACGACCGCCGCGCAGAACTCGTTACTGAAGACGTTTGAGGAAGGCGGCGATCGCTGCGTTTTCATTCTCGCTACGACAGAACCTGGGCGCTTACTCGATACCGTTGTATCGCGGGCGCGTCACTTTCAATTCGCACCGCCTGCAAGAAACGAGAGCATCGAATATATCCGTGAGCTTTCTAAAGCGGAAGGAATAGAGATTGATTCTGATGCGATATCCGCGTTGCTTAAAGAGAAAAAGGGATTACGGGATGCGCTGCAACTTCTTGATTTACTTGCATCCCGTGGTGATCGGATAACTTCGGCGCTCGTAAGCGAAGCGCTGGCGGGTGTACGTTCCGACGATATTAAAGCGCTTGTATCGTTAATAGAGCGGAAGGATTTAGGCGAGGCGGGCGGTAAATTTCGTGTGCTGTGCGCTGCTGGACACTCACCCGCAAAAGTATTGGAATCACTATCTAACGAGTACCTGGGACGAGTTCGCATGATGGAGCCTGCGTATTTGTCGCATATTAAGACGATAACTAAAGCACTCGGCTCTATCCGCTTCTTATCTGAATCGCAAGCGGAATCATGGGGAGAAGCCGTCGTATACGAGTTATGCGGCGTTAGCGCGAACGGTTCGCCCGTATCGCCCATCGTATCGCCCATATCACCCAACGTATCGCCCGTATCACTCGCCGTATCGCCCGCCGTATCGCCCGTATCGCCCATATCGCCTGGATCGCAGCCCGTTTCACCCGTATCACCCGTATCACCCATCGTATCGCCCGTATCGCACACAAACGGCGCGAAAACGGCGATCGCTGTGAAAACGAAACTCAAACGGGAACAGATCATGGCGATGAAGTTAGCGATTCAAGATATGAACCCGGCGCTACAGGAGGCGCTAAAAGGATCGCAACCTATCGAGATTGACGCTAATGGTGCGCTTCACATCCGTACCGAGAAATCGATATCTAAGCGGCATCTATCGCAAGCGGCTAAAGCTTTCGGAGTAACGGAGGTCATCGTCGATGCCTAAGAACCGTAACGCCGCAAAGAGCGCAACGAGCGCTAACGAAAAGCCCGCCTTCGGGCGCTATCTAATCTCAGGTGATGATGAGTTCGGTATCTCTCAATTTATCTCGTGTTTCGAGAATGTAGAGGCGATCGCCATCGATGACTTAAACCGTATTAGCGCACCTGGCTTATTCGGAAACGTTACCGCCGTGGTAACGCTTCCAAAACTTACGGAAGCTGACGCATCGAAGCTATCAAGCGCTCCTATAGCGGACGGGAACAACCTAATCGTTATCACTCCTTTGGACAAGCGGACTAAGGCTTACAAGCAAGCGGCGAAAGCTTTCGTAGTTAAGGAGTTTGTGTTACCCGCTCCTTGGCGTATTCGGGATATCGAGAGACAAGCATCGGAATCTTTGGAGAGCGTAGGCATCCGTTTGCGACCAACGCAGATAAGCGAGTTGGTGACGGCGCTCGGAACCGATTATAGAGCGATGGTCACCTTATGCGAGTCTCTCGAAGCCGCCTATGACGCTCCTATAGAGAGCGATGCAATACGCCGCGCTCTGTACGCAGACGGTTTAGATTACTTTACATTTTCGGACGCTCTCTTACTCGGAGACGAGTCCGCTACGGATACGATAGACGCGCTAATAGGGCGTGCCGCAATGGAACCAGCGCCTAAGATTCTAGGCTTCTTATTATCGCAGTGCAATCGCTTAATCGCCGCTAAATTCGGTTATTCCGGATTAAGCGATCACCAGCGTCACGTACTCGCTTCTAAAGTTTCTAACCGCTTACCGGCGTTTTTGATTGACCGCCACCGCTTGATACTAAACGCCTTATGCGGGATTAAGAAGGGCGTTGATTTAGAGTTCTCGCTCTGGTGTATTTACTTCGGTTGCGATGGTAAAACTTCAACGTTCGCACCGTCAAGCGACGACGACTATTAACGAGTAAAACGCTCGTAGCGTTCAGAAGTTACCGAGCGCTACGAGCGCTAAAAATAAGGGAGAAAACTTATGCGTCCAATGTTATCGTACTACGGGGGTAAACAACGAATGAGTAAGCACATTATTCCGATTATCGATTCGATTCCCCATGATAATTATGTCGAGCCGTTTTTCGGAGGCGGCGCTGTTCTTTTCGCTAAGAAGCCATCGCATCAAGAGATTATCAACGATATCAACGACTTGATTATTAATCTGTATCGAGTCGCTAAAAAATACCCCACCGAGCTTATTCAAGAAATCGATGCGACTATGCACTCTAAGAGGGATTTTAATTCGGCTACCGCTATCATACGGAACCCGGATAAATACGCTTCTGAATACGCTAATGAAGCGGAAGGGTGCTACGACATCATCAAAGCGTGGGCGGTTTACGTCGCTGTTAACCAGGGCTACGCTAACAAAATAGGCGGCGGTTGGGCTATATCGAAGACGAGAAATAACGTCCACGGTTCAACCTGGGCTATGCATCGTAGGCATCTAGGAGCGCAAATAGAACGCCTACGGAAAGTTAGCGTTTACTGCGGTGACGCGATCGCCTGTTGCGAAAAATTCGACGCTCCGAATACGCTTCTATATCTCGACCCGCCTTATCCCGATTATGACCAAGGTCACTATAGCGGCTATAGCGAGTTCGATTGGGCGAAGCTTTGCGAGTTTCTCGATGGATGCGAGTCGTCTTATATCTTAAGCGGCTACGCTCAAAAAGCCGAACCGAAAAGCGCACAACAACGGATAGAAATTCCGACGTATTGTAGCGCCGGAGTAGACTCGAATACTTCTCAACGTACCGAGATTTTATGGGTATGTAACCGCTCTGAGAAACGTAGCGATATGCAACTATCGCTATTCGATAGTTTATTAAGCGTTTCGTAGACATTCCGTGGCGCTTCGTAGCCGTCTCGTAGCGTTCGGTTACTAGGCGCTACGAACGCTACGAAACGTAAGCGATCGCTTACGGGGGTTTAGTTTCGCTATGATTAAGGAAAAGGGTAGGAGTAAATTAAATGGCTTTTGATTTCGATAATAAATACGCTGATTATTCACGCGAACACCGACGGGAACTATACGAAATAGATGCGAAAAAGTTAGAAGTTCTAGAGCGCCGGGATGCACTCGGAACGTTGAGAAAAGATTTTCTAAAGCATCCGGAAACGGCGAACGCATCTATCGAAATGAGCCAACAAATTAAACGCGAACTAATCGCGCTAGACGAGCGGAGAAAATCTATAATTTTCGAGCATTCCAAACAAAAATACGGAGTTGACTTGGCGCGTAGGATGGCATCTATCGATTGACGCTAACGAACGAACCGAAAGCGGATAGGAAATTAATCTCGCCACTGTTAACGTTTCGGTTAACAACGCATATATAGAAGCCCACTATTAACGATTAGTGGGTTTTTTCGTTATTAGCGCTGCGCTCGTTGTAGTGCGCTCAAGGTTTTTCCTAAGTCCGCGCCCGTATCCTGGCTGCCATTGATGGTGATGTTGTTCGGTCGCGCCGCACCCTTGTCGAGTTTTTTACCCACGTTCTGTAACTCGCTTACGACATCCTTATTACCTCGCTCCATCGCCTTCTGCATCTCTTTGTTACCTTGCTGAAGCGCATTGGGGTTAAAGCCTCGCATTGCTTCGTTCAGAAGTTGAGCAGATTTACCGCCACCAGCAGCGATACCGCCATCTTTGCCGTATACGTTCTCTACCATTCGCGCTACTTTCTCGTTAGCATCGCCTACTGAGAAACCGGGCATTGTCCGCGCTAGACTTTGAGCCATCGTTGTCTGCTCTTTAATAAAACGTTCGCGCTCGCTGTGATATAACCTGCGTTGTTCTTGTAAGTATCGCGCTTCTTTCTGGAGGTCTTCTAGTTCTCGTGTTCTCTGCTCACTAGCGATTTCGTCTCTTAGCTGACGAGCTTTATCTGTGTCACCCCGCGCTTCAGCTATCTGAGCCGCTAACTCTAGCTCACGTTGAGCGATCGCTTCTAAATCTGGCTTCTGGTAACCCATCACCTGCGTAGACGTAGACTTACCCGCCGCATCAGCAGCCTTGTCAACAGCGTCAGCAGCCTTACCCGCATTATCCGCAACTTTGCCCATAGCGTCAGCCATGCCCTCGGTATTCGATTTAGCTCTACCGGTCTCGTCTGCTATTTTGCTAGTATTTTCGGCTGACTTAGCATCTGCTACTTCTTTCTTCTGTGCAGCGTCGAGCGCTCCTTTCCGTTCTGAGTTTAACTTCTGAGTAGCGTTTAGATTCTCTCGTGCCCATTCAACTTCCTTCTGCGATAAATCGTTCTGACGTTTAGCCACGTCAAGCCCAACTTTAAGCGCTGCTATCTTCTTAGCTGACTCATCGTTTGCTTTAGCTTCCGCTAACGCCGCCTCAGCAGCTAATACGGCTTGCAGCGACTTTAACCGGTTAATTTCGGCTTCCTGAACTGCCTGCTCTGCGTTGATGATGTTCTGTTCTGATTCGAGGCGTAGAATTTCCTGTTGTATAGCGTGTTCTTCCTCAAGGTTTCCGGATTCACGAGCAGCGTCAGCCTTAAACTGAAGCAAAGCGATCGCCTGGTCAATCTTTTCAATCTCACGATCGCGTAAAGCGATAATTGTTTCATATCCCGTGATCGACTGATCGATCGCCGCCTTGCGTATCTCCATTTCTTCTTTGATGCCTTCGATCTTCTCTCGCTGAGAATCACGAGCGTCACTTTCGTATGAGCCGCCACCGCCAGCTAAAGCTTGACGACGAGATGAGCCGCCGCCTCTAGAAGCGGAAGGAGAAGATGAAGAAGCGCTTCTAGAAGCTTCGGACATTTCCGATTGTCTGGCGCTTTCAATAGCCGCCTGCGCTTGAGCTTGCGCTACTTGTTGCTGAACTTCTAACCGCTCTCGGAGTAGTGCGTTTATCTGCTCCTGGTGCGCTTTGTCTTCAGCGCTTGCGAGGTTCTGGGCTAATTGAATTTCTAAGCGCTGCTTTTCGGTTGATTGAATTTCGAGAAGTTGCTGGAGCTTCATCCGCGCTATATCTAATTCAGAAGCGCCGGAAGCTTCAGCCTGGGCGATCGCTAAATCGTTTAGGTCTTGCTGTAGACCCATCTCTTCATTCATTAACGCCATCTTTTCTCGATACGCATTTTTTAGCTCCTCTAGCTTCCGTATCTCCGCATCGGCTGCTTGTTCGGCGGCTCGTTGGATATCTTTTAATAATTGCGTCTTCTGGTCGGCGTAATCCTCGAAGCTTATCTTCTGCTGATTATAAGCGTCCTCAAGCGTCTTCAGTTCGCTTTCGGCGATCGCCTGGCGCTCCGTTATCGCCTTCTTATCGATGTCTGCGAGTGCTTTATTATGCGCTTCGCGGTCTAATTGACCGGATGCGTAAGCCTTCTTAATCGCTATCATCTCTTCTTTAGCGCTCATTTCCGCTTGCGTAGTCCGTGCCTGGTAACCGTCCTTGAGCTTGGCTATCATTTCACGGTGCGCCACCTCCATGTCCGCTACCATTTCTTGTTGCATGTTAGAGAACGAAGCCGCCTCTTCTTGATGCGTTTCGATAGCGATATTAGCTTTCGCCTTCATCTTGGCGATCGCTGTAGTTTGTCTATCTATTTCCGCTTGTAGAAGTAACTTTTGGGTCTCGGTCATGTCAGCGCCTGCATCGATTTGACTCTGCATAGCGGCTACATTCTGCTCAAATATCGGAATTAATTCTTTCGCTTTCGCGTTAACTTCCTCTTGAGTAGCGGACTGATTCATCATTAATTGGATGTATTCCTCGTATCGTGAACTGGTAACATCCAGAAGCTTATCGATTTCGAGCATCGCTAACTGATTACCGCGCTGTTGAGCAGTAAGAAAACTAAACGCATTACCGTAATCCGATGTGGCGTTCGTATTTTTAATCATCTGAGCGCCTACCATCGATAGCGCTCCGGTTAATGGGCCACCGAGAAAGCCAGCGAAGCCTAGCGCTTTAAGCTGCGTTTCTGAAAGTGAGCTGCCTATTTTCTGAAAACCTTGCGCTATCGATTGTCTAGCGCCTTCGGGTATTCCGAATTCGGTGAAATTCTGCTTAAGTTTAGCGATCGCGCCTCGTACTTTTTCCGCTTCTTCTGGCGCTTTACCCGTCTCTGCGTAAAATTTTTCGAGTTCTATACGAGCGGATGACATGGACATCGCTAACTTAGCGCCTTCGGAGCGCTCCATTAAAGCGCTTATTGTGGCGATTCCCGCCGCCGCAACCGCAAGTTGCGGAGCCATCGCGGTCATCGATACTCCCATCACGCCTAAGCCTTTAGCCGCTAAGAATGCAGCAGGGCCGAGGGTAACGAGACCTACGCTTAGATGCTGCACCGGTGCGGGTAAGCCTAAGAAAATATCCGCCATCGTTGACGTTGCGTCTACAACACTTTTAACTGCGGGCGCGAACGTAGAGCCGATTACGGAGCTAACGGCGCTGAACTTCCCCTGTAGTAAGGATATGGAACCGCTTAAGCCTTCGAGTTGGACTTCACTTAATCCGAGTGAAACCCCCTGGGAGCGATAGACCGCTTGTGTCAATCCATCGACATCTTCTGTCGTTTGCGATAGCAAAGCGCTGACGGCTCGCCCCCCTTGCGTTCCGAACAGCGTTTGCATAATAAACGCTTCTTGTGCTGTACCGCCCGCCGTCTGTCTTAAGTTTTCTAGAGCGCCTTGAAACGTTGGGATTAGCTCTAGAATACTCTTCATTTGCCCCTGGGCGTTCATCAAGTCATCGGCATCTAGACCAAGCATCGCAAACGCTTCTGTTTTTTGGTTAGAGTCACCGCTAACCAAGCGCCCGCGAACTTCGTTTAAGGCTTGTAATGCTGATGCTAAGTTTCGCCCCGCCATCCCGCCTTTGATACCAGCGTCCCCTAAAAGCCCGATAGCGATCGCTGTATCTTTAATTGATTGATTAGAGTTGAAAGCGGCTGTACCAACGAATTTCATCGCTTGCCCCATACCCAAAACGTCTACGGCGCTGTTATTTGCAGTAGCGGCTAGGATATCCGAAACTTTCGATGAATCGCTTGCCATTAGTTGGAATTGATTCAAAGTAGCGCCGACTATTTGCCCCATAGCGGATAAGGATTTACCGGTCGCTTCCGAACCCCTGACGACTCCTTCTAAACTTTGCGTTATTTGTTTAGAACTGAAACCAGCGCGGGCTAATTCAATGGAAAGTTGCGCTACTTGTTCGGGCGACTTCGATGTAACTTGCGCTAGACGAATTGCCTGATCGTTAACTTTGGCGATTTCTGCTGCCGTAGCGCCGGATGAACCCGCGATCGCTCTGAATGAGTTTTGAAGGCGCTCTAAATCGATGAAGCTTTCTAAGCCCTTCCCAACATCGAGAACATTTGAGAAATTAATATCACCTAACGCTCGGTTTAGCCCGTCTCCGAGGGAGCCAACTACTTTAGATACTTCTGAGAAAGAAGCGGATAAGAGCTGAACGCCTTGATTACTTCTCGTTAACGATGAGTTAAAGTCACCAACGGAGCGAACACTATCCCTTATTCCACCGCTTAAGCCTGAATTAAAATGCCCGTTTATACTCCCTATCATCGATTCGATAGTTCGCATTCCGGCTCTCATTTTTGAAAGCTCTAATTCAACGGTTAAAGTCGCGGTTCCGAGTGTCATATAGTCTCCTTTTGTATGCGTTCGTTAGTGTTCGTTAGTTTGCGTTCGTTAGTTTGCGTTAGCGTTCGTTAGTTAAACTAAAGCGCCTCCGAGATTATCGATAAAGCGATCGCTAAAGATAAAATCTTTTCTAGGCTTAGTCCACGGTCGCCCCGGTTGCCTACCTCCAGAGCGAAGCGTATAGCCCTCGTGAACGTATGTCGCGTACTCCATCCCCCATGAAAATTGCGCTTGAAAGCGGTTAGGAAAAGCTAAAGACTGACTACCCTTTAACGCTCCAGTATCGATGATGTCTTGACCGCTAAAGCCCTCGAAAGCTTCTGTATCGCTAAATAAGCGCTGGTACTCTTGCCCTTGATTTTTGCAAGTGTCAGCGAACGCTTTAGATAATATTTTATTTAAGTTTTTATTCCAAGTTACTGAAGACATCGATAGCGGTTTTTAGACGATTTAATTAATTCAATTATAGCCAACGAATACGAACCTTAAGCGGAAGAGACAGGCAACGCAAAAGAACCGAGCGAAATCGAAAGCGACCGCCCTTTTAAGATGTCGTAGGCGATCGCTCGGTTCGTATTCGCTCGCGTTGGCGTTAGCTCGTTTCGCTCGGTTCGCTCGCGCTCGGTTCGCTTTCGCTCGGTTCGTTTGTGCTTGCGCTCGGTTCGCTTTCACTGGTGATCGCTTACGCGGGTATTACCGTAACTGTGTTAATATACTATAAAATCGGTTTAAGTTATGAAACGTAATTTTTTCGAGAATATGCAAACATTCGATGCTACTAATGAAGATGAATTTACCGTCGTTGATTTCGATGGTGTTCACTATATGTTAAGAAACGAATACCTATCTAATTTAGCTAAATCTAAAGGGTTTTTGCAACCAAAAACACAAGAGGAGCAGATTTTAGCGGTAGCGCTCGGTATACCGATTTGCGGAAATCTCGTCTCTGTAAAATCCACTAAACCCTTAGCTATTGGGTCTAAAGTACGTGGACGGTTATCCGGCGATCCGAAAAAATTAGCGCTAACTAAAAGTTATCCAGAATTCATCGAAACTTAATGAGGTAACTATGGAAATTTACATATACGAAGAAGATGGTCAGCGATATTGCTGCTGGGACGATCATTCCGATGCCTACGACCGCTTAAAGCCTGAGCGTAAATTTGCATTAAAAAGCTTAGTCCTAAAGCGAGAAGAACTTTTAGAACGCCGCGATGCTATCTATAAACACCAGAATAGCGATGAAGCTCTTATTAAAGAAATTCAACGCGAATTAATAGAAGTAGATATGAAACAAGCTCAAGAAATGTATGAGTTAGCTTTAGAGAATCACGGAGAAAGATCCGCGCATAATTACCTAGCCATAAACGGGTCGGAAGATTTGTTAAAAGAAATCCTTAAGCGGATAGGAGCTTAACCAAAGCGCAACGTAGTCACGATATCGTTAATAACGAAATAATCAAAGCCCACTATTAACGCTTAGTGGGCTTTTACGTTAATAACGCTCGCTTTCGCTTTCGCTCGGTTCGCTTGCGCTCGGTTCGCTCGGTTCGTTAACGGGCGGTTTCGATGCGTTTTCTTTCGCCCATTTCCGATAGATTCGCAAGCGCTCGGCGCTTGTGTACCCGTTCCAATATCCTGGGGGTAAATTAAATTTATGCAGAATAATCGGCCCAGGGTTCGGATCTTCTGACACGAACGAAGCGCCGCATCCTTTCGTTCCAGAACAGCGCCAATGAGTTTTCCCCGCTTTGGTTTTACCGTTTCTTGCGAGCGATCGCCCGCACTCTCCGCACTTTGGATTATTCGGCTTAGATTTGAATGGCATCGTTATCGTCTCCTTTCTTTATCGTTACGTTAGCCCCCGTGGGCGGGGGCGTTAGTTTCTATCTACAATTTAAGCGGCATAAAGAACGCAGTGCCGACCCCGACTTTATCAACGAGAAAGCCGCGCTAATAGCAGAGTCGCTAGGCTCATAAATATCTGTGTCGATGCCACTTAATTCCCCCTCTAGTATTCGGGTTAACTCGCGCACCTTAAGTTTATAATCCCGCTTGCGGTGATTAAGTTCTTTATCGAGTTCGTTATCCATCGTTTCGTCTCCTTGTTTATTTATCGGTATCGATTGCCCACGGGGGCGATGGTGCTATTCTCCTCCTAGTACCCTCTGGATCTCCAGCTGCCTCCTTCTACCTGCTCTGCGAAGACGATCCACTGTTTTTTACCTTTTATCTGTACTTCGAGCGCTTTGCTCATTTGACGGTAGGTGGTGTATCCGAGGGTCTCTAGTGTCCATTCTTTGATTTGTTCGGTGGTCATTTTAGAGAAGTCCATTGCTTTGCTCCGTTTGCGTTTTTGACTATATTTCTATATTACATACTTTTATCGTTACTGTCAAGTATTTTCCTAAATATTTTTATAAAAAATGTCAAACGTATACAGCGTAAGCGTTTCAGTTAATCCTAAAAAATAATCGTTTTTTCGATTAGGGGTTGACAGCAGTGATAAAAGTATGTAATATAGAAATATAAACAAAAACGAAACGGAGCCGACCAAAATGAGATACCAAATCGTAGACATGAGTTCAATCACCGCCACCACCCCCAACGTTTTCCCCCAAGGGAAGATCGAAAAAATCGCGAAAAATATCCTTGCCCTCGGTGGCGAAAATTCCACTCCCGTAATCCTCCTCTCCCTCGGTCTGAGCGCCAACGGCCCCCAGTTCCGGTTAGAGGGTAACGATCGCCAATACTGGGCGATGAAAGAGGTCGCTAAGAGCGATCGCCGGAAAGGAGAGATGATCAACGCAATGGTCTGCGAGACCCAGGAGGAACTGGAAAACGCCCTCGAAGCGCTCTAGAGCGATCGCCCCCACCCCGCCCCGGTGGGGGATTTTTTTGCGTATGCGGAACCGATAGCGGTGGCTAATTTGCGTTAGCGCCGCTATTTTGCGTTTTAAGGCGCTTCTAGGGGTCTACGGTATGAATGTACGTTTTTAGGCGCTAACCGCTATTGCAGCGTATTCTAGCGGGGGTAAATTTGGATAATAGCGTTATGTACTCGCTATTATAGCGGCGGCGTTCGGAAGCGATGGGGCGATCGCCGGCGCTGGCGTTCGGAAGCGGAAATAAAAAAAAAAAGCCGAACCCGTAACGGAGGCTCGGCTTTCAATCAGTAAACCAAAACATGATACTAAAGATTATTATAACGTTCGGAAGCGGTTAGAAAACTCCCCTAGATTGCGCTAGAGGAGTTAGCATTAATCGATTAGTTTCTTCCGCTTCCGAATTCCGGGCGCTTAATCTTCATCGTCGTCGTCGTAGTCTTCATCGTCATCGTCGTCATCGATTAAGAAACCTAAATCAGTTCGGCGGACATTCTCAACGATTCCGAACTCGAAATCAACATCGAAAAACTCGAAATCAAAATCGTAAATCGCCCGCCCAGGGAGTCCGTAATATATAGACGAATCGTCGGTAACGTAAACATCATCATCGTAGGGGTTAAGCCCGGCTTCTTCGATGTGTACTAAGTCGAGATTAAAGCGATCGCTCTTCTTACTCGTCAACTCAACTCCTTTAATCGGGATAGTCGCCCGCGCTGCACTACGACCGATGACGAGCAGTTCAACCGCCCCTATAGCAGTGGAATAGTAGCTACCGATAATGAGAAAATCCTTATCGAAATAGGAACATAAGTCACCTGGCTCTACTTTTTCCGGTACAGAGCGCTTAACGCCTTTCTGCAAACTATCACAATCGCAAGCGCAAACCCCATAACCGAAGTCAACGGTAAATATTCCGTTGGTTTCCGCTTTGATTTCGCCCGACATCTTGTTGTACAGGCTACCCGGCGCTAAGAAAAGAACGTGGTCTCCGACTTCAAAATTATCGCTATCGATGTAATCAAACTCCATAGATTTGAATTGAAAGTCGAGGCGGTCTACATAGCGAGTAGATAGCGTTAATGCGGAGCGTTTGAATATCTGAGTTTCACCGTCTATATTAGCGACCTTAACTTTATCACCTGCGGATACCAGAACTAGGTAGCTCTCAGGCATCCACTCGTCTAGGTCGTTGACCATATCCCCGGAGTTGAGTTTGCATGTTCTAGCGTAGCGCCTATCTTTCTTTAATTTCGCAAGGAAGCGATCGCTGGGGTGGAAAATGTCGTCATCATAGTAGCCCCACTCATCGCCGTCGTAGATGTTACCGTTTTCATCTGTGTAGGTTATGGATTCCGTACCTTCTGGGGGATTAGGTAAGTGCGCGATGTTCGTATTTTTCATTTTCAATTTTTCTCCTTTGGTAAGTGCGAGAATAGTAAGCCCCGCTAATGAGGCTTACGGGGTTTATGCGACCGCTTCTTCGCAACTGCGAACTCTAATTTTGACCTCGAATAGATCGCCCTCTAATAGAAATGAAAGATAGCCAGCGTGACCATCACATCCGAAATCAAAGAAAGAGGCTTTCTTATGGGCAAACTGTTGGTTTAGTTCGTTCAAATCGAAATCGTACAGATAACCTAAAACCTCATATTCACGCTGGAAAATAGCCGAAACCCATTCCGCGATAGTCAGGAGCTTTAGAGGCTCTTTTGATAGGTAATGCTCCCAGCCGCCTGTGGAAACAATTTCAGGGTTATCCGCGTCCAGCTCCCAGTTATCACCGAAAAGCTTGTCTAGCGCCTCTACTGGGTAGTCTGAAAGTCCGACTCCAGTGCATTTAACGTATCCGTTCTCCCGAATGAACCGTCGCTTGTCAAAGGCGCGGATTGTGTAGTCGTTGTCGTTCATTTTGTCTCCTTTGGTAAGTGCGAGAATAGTAAGCCCCCGCTATGGGGGCTTATGCGTTGATCGGATATCTAACCGGCTTTACTCATTCGATAATCTTTCTCCCTAGAATATAAATCCAGAATGCCATCGATATATTCAGATTCGCAAGCAAAGGCATCGCCTCGATTTGTATGCACCTTTACTGATTTCTCATTATCGAATTCGTCTAAAAATTCCATAACCTGCAAATCAGCACTCTTATAAGCGCAGGAAAAATTATAAAAACCGTTGTCTTCATCATGCAGAATGAATCGGTCATAATACACGATGAACGCTTTTTTATCTAGATAATAATCTAGATTTGAAGGAGCGTCCGCTAAATTAGGGCAAGCGAAGAATGGGATTTCAATGCTATGCCTAAAGTAGGACTCAATAGCTTTAATGGACTCCATAAGAGTGCGTTCCTTAACCTGACCAGACCGCAAATGGTAAGGTATATACTCTGCTATAAGTTCGCTTAAGTTGGGGGCGATTTCCCAATAATCCCCAAAAGCGATATCAAATAAATCAGTATCCACAGGAAATTCGCAAGGACATTCGATAAGTTGAGGGGAATCCCCAAAGAAAGTGCATCTAGTAAATCCGGATTCGATGATAAAGGCTTTCGCTTCATCGCCCTTAATCCTACGGCTTGTTTCGTTTTTCAAGGATCAACTCCAATCAATCTATATTGTCTACGTTCATTAATATAACACTGTAACCTAACTAATGTCAAGTGTTTTTATAAAATAAGCGGAAACCTATACCCTGCTTAAGTTTCCGCTCTTATTGATGGACTAGAAGGGGTCATCGCAATCGCACAAGTCTAGGCGATCGCCGATGACTGCTTTGATTGCTTCATCGATTTCGCCCGCCATAGAAAGCGGAAAGCCATTCACCATCCGTTCATGTCCTTTGATTAGCCTAGGAATCTTAAGCGGTGATAGGGGTGCGAATTTCTTAGCTAATGCATTAATTTCCCTGGGAGAAAGTGTTACCCCCATGCGGTATACACGATCGCTTATGGAGATGTAATCACAAAGCGATTGTTTTCGTTCTTTTGCGGTAGCGGTGCGTGATTCTCGTTCACTCTCGGTTATGTAGGCGATCGCGGTTCTAGAATCGCAGGCTGGCGTGGTTGCGAATGAATCGGTATTTACCCCGCTTAAGGTGTATTGCTCTATTTTGTTTACATTGACTTCGCTTATCGCGGTGGTTGATACGAGAGCGCCCCCAAAGGAGGGGGCGATAGGTAGCTTGTTAACTAGATACTCAGAATTCATCGTAGATGTAATCTTATCGATTAGAAACTCGTGAAGGTCTAAGATGTAATCCGATTCTCCAAAAAGCTCAACATAACCGCTTACAAAGTCATCTACCAAATCGAAAAACTCCGCAAGTTTATCGGTTCTATTATTCGGTTCCGTTTTCGTGATCATCATAGTAGTTACCCTTTATTTTCTAATATTGTAGCAAAAAATCAACAAAATAACATTTTTAACCTAATGTAAATCGCCGTTTAGATAGCGTAACTTACGCAAAACATACAGAGTAAGCGTTTTAGGGTTTAACCGGGGCGTAAAGTGTCGGTAATAAAAATATTTTAAGCTTCTACCGTTGCATGGGCGATCGAAACGTTATGAGAGCGATCGCCGAACTAGAAGCGAGATATCGTTACCCTGCTCAAATTTGCGCTTATATCGCTTTAGAAGCATTCACCTAGGGATTTATCTATTCGATCGCCTAACCACCGTTAAAAGCGAAAATTTAAGCGCTATGGGCGTAACGCTCGAAGCGGTAGGAGCGGTAGGAGCGGTAGGAGCGGTAGGAGCGGTAGGAGCGGTAAGAGCGGTGAAAGCGAATAATTCCGTATCCAGCGCTTAGAGCGATGGGTGCGAAAAGCTCGTTTTTGCCGAAATGTAAATTGTCGTTTAGCTTTTGACAATTACGCAAAGCATACAGCGTATACGTTTCAGCGATTCGACTACTTCGGAGACGTAAT
>NZ_JAQOSO010000060.1 GCF_030068505.1 Roseofilum capinflatum BLCC-M114 | reverse complement strand
AAGAAACAGCTCCTGGTGAGACTTCTGAAATCGAGAATATTAGTGAACCTACAAACATTTCTGAATCCGTACAAAGAGCAGTAGAAGAAACGACTGTTGGCGAGACTTCAGAAACCCAAAACATAAGTGAATCTCCTAACACTTTTGAATCTGTGCAAAGAATAGTAAAAGAAACAGCTCCTGGTGAGACTTCTGAAATCGAGAATATTAGTGAACCTACAAACATTTCTGAATCCGTACAAAGAGCAGTAGAAGAAACGACTGTTGGCGAGACTTCAGAAACCCAAAACATAAGTGAATCTCCTAACACTTTTGAATCTGTGCAAAGAATAGTAAAAGAAACAGCTCCTGGTGAGACTTCTGAAATCGAGAATATTAGTGAACCTACAACCATTTCTGAATCCGTACAAAGAGCAGTAGAAGAAACAGATCCTGGTGAAACTCCTCAAACCCAAAACATCAGTGCATCGCCAACTGCTTCTGAATCTGTGCAAAGAACAGTAGAAGAAACGACTGTTGGCGAGACTTCAGAAACCCAAAACATCAGTGCATCTCCTAACACTTTTGAATCCGTGCAAAGAACAGTCGAAGAAAAAGCTCTTGGTGAGATTCCAGAAACCCAAAATATCAGTGAATCTCCAACTGCTTCTGAATCCGTGCAAAGAGCAGTAGAAGAAAAAGCTCCTGGTGAGACTCCTGAAACCGAGAATATTAGTGAATCTTCCAACACTTCTGAATTCGTACAAAGAACAGGAGAAGAAACGACTGTTGGCGAGACTTCAGAAACCCAAAACATAAGTGAATCGCCAACTGCTTCTGAATCTGTGCAAAGAACAGTAGAAGAGGGGGGGGTTGAGTTTGGTGGGGAGGTGGGACAATTAAGGGGTTCTGATGGTAGATATGATTCTAAAGGTGATGTATTGAATCGATTGCTGGAATCTAAGGATGTACTGCAAGGTCGTTGGGATGATGGTGGAAAGGGTTTGATGAGGGATGGGGGGATTTTGGGTAGAAGGAAAAAAGGTCTGAATGTTAAACAGGCTGGTTTTTTGCCTGCGGGGATTTCTATTGGTGCTAAGGGACAAGTTTCTAGTAGTGATTTTACAAATCAACCTAGGGATTTAGAGCGGTTGATTGAAGAGTCTTTAAAGGTAAGAAGTGAATTGAAGGAAAAGGTTTCTCGGCGTAAGGCTGGTGAGGTGAAGCCGATTAGTAAGGAGGAAACAGAAATTTATGAATATTCAGAAAATGTTACAACAGAAACGGAAGAAGAGGAGGAAACGGAAGAAGATAACACGGATGTGGTGGAATTGTTGGCTAGGGAGGTTTATGGGTTGATTCGTCAACGGTTGGCTATTGAGCAAGAGCGATATGGGTCTTTTTACTCTGGTCGTTTGCCTTGGTAATTTGGTTAAATAGGAAGGATTAAGGATTAAGGATTAAGGAGCGAGGAAAATGACATTTTCGGATGCGTTAAAGTCGGCGACTAAGGGAGCGGTACTAACGGGTGCAGATTTGCTGATGATGGAGGCAGCAATTGAGGTTGATGAAGAACGAGAGAATACTTATGATATAGTCGAGGCTGAGAAGCAGAAGGCGGCGCTTAAACTCTATCAACAGCAGTTTCTACAAGGGGATGTACGGTTAGTTAAGGCGGCGCTGATTCCGAGGGATGGGGAAGCGAGCAGTATTATTCGATTTATGTTTAACCCGGAGGAATTGCGGTTTAATCGGAGTGTGAAGATTGAGGATATGCAAGGGGCAAGGACGAAACGGGGCTTGCCTAAAGTGAATTTTGGATTTGTGGAACCCTACAAACTTACGTTGTCTAATTTGATTTTTGATACTTATGAGTCGGGAGACAATGTTTTAAGCGAAATTCAACCGCTTTTGGATGCGGTGGATTTTAGTTCGTTTAAAGATCCGTTTGAAAAACAAACTGTTAATGGTAAGACTTATCAGGAACGGACGTTGGCGGTTTCGCTGGGGGATTCTATGGTGTCTTCGTTTACGAAATCGTTTAGTGGTGTTGATGTGTATGGTTTGGAGGAATATGGGTCTGAAAATCTTTCTAAACAGGCGATCGCATTAAGACGACCGCCTGTGTTTTACTTTATTTGGGGGGATAAGATTTATATGCGCTGCATGGTGGAGTCTTTGGACTATAGTTTGAATATGTTTTGCCCGAATGGTGTGCCGGTTCGGGCGGTGGTGACGTTGAATTTGAAAGAGGTCGATCTTGGGGTGGCTAGTCGTAAGTTTAGCGAACGCCAGAGTTTTGTACAGGGTTCTAGTTCTAGTTCGGGTTGATGGTTTGAAGTTTTTAGGGGATTAAGATTATGGCTGATGAGACGCTGTTTGTTTCGACTCCGATGGTTGAGATTGAGGGGGTGACTGCGGAGGAGATGAGTGGTTTTATGCGGGATATTTTGCAAATTTCTGTGGAGGAGAGTTTGCATTTACCAGGGATGTTTACGCTGGTGATTAATAATCCGTATAGTCCGTTGGATGATGAGACACAAACTTGGCAACATGATGGTTTAATTCAAGTTGGAAAGAGGGTTAAGGTTGGTTTTGTGGGGAGTACGTCGGAGGAAAATGAGGCGGCGAATCAGGATTGGTTGATTGATGGGGAGATTACGGGGATGGAAACTCATTTTACGAGTTCGACTCAAGCGCCGATTGTGATTCGAGGGTATGATTTGTCCCATCGTTTGCACCGGGGGCGGTATAATCGCTCGTTTCAGGATTATACGGATAGCGATATTGTGCGAAAAATTGCTACAGAAATGGGGATACAGGGGGGGCATGTTGATGATAGTGGGAAGACTCATGCTTATGTGTTTCAGGAAAATCAGACGAATATGGAGTTTTTGCGGGAGAGGGCGGCGCGAATTGGGTTTGAGTTGTTTGTGCAGAATGGGAAGTTACATTTCCGTAGACCGACGGAGAGTGATGTTTTGCAGTTGGCTTGGTTGAAGGAGGTGGAGAGCTTCCGGGTGCGGGTGACGAGTTCGGAGAAGGTGGATGCGGTTGAGGTGCGGAGTTGGGATTATCGGTATAAAAAGCCGATTGTGGCTAAGGTCGATCGCCACAATTTAATTACGAATGTGGAAGGTAAGGGTGAGGGCATCATCAATACGAGTGATGATAATGACAGCAGTATCCGTTTTATTGAGGATAATTTTGGTTCTAATTTGCCGTCTCCTCGGTTGATTGTGGTGGATAAGCCGGTGTCGAGTCCGGATGAGGCCGATCGCATGGCTCAAGCGATTTATGATGAGTTGGGGGGAGAGTTTATCTATGCGGATGCCCATGCAAATGGGAATCCTCTGATCCAGGTGGGTAAGGTGATTGAGCTAACGCAGATGGGGCGTTACAGTGGCAGATATTATGTAACGGAAACTCGCCATCTGTATTATCAGGGAGTTTATACAACGGAGTTTAGTGTACGGGGATTGCGAGGGGGGTCTATTTTTGATGTTTTGTCGCCTCAAAGTCGCCTCCGGCCGGGACAGACGTTGATGGTGGGGATTGTGACCCATAATCGAGACCCGGAGGGTTTGGGGCGAGTGAGGGTTAAATTTCCGACGCTGAATCCGGAGGCAGATGGCAGCGCCCATGCGAGTCAGTGGGCGAGGGTGGTGAGTGTGGGTGGAGGTAAACATCGGGGGTTTGATTGTTTGCCGGAGATTAATGATGAGGTGTTGGTGGCGTTTGAACATGGGGATGTGCATCGGCCTTATATTATCGGTGGGTTGTGGAATGGGCAGGATAAACCGCCGGAACCGGTGAATCGGACGATTTCCGATCGCGGAAAAGTACGCCTAAGAACGTTCAAAACCCCCAGCGGCCATACCTTACAGTTTGTCGAAGAAGACCAATATGCCAGTCGTGACGGCATTTATCTCCGCAGTAGTAGCGGTCATGAGATAGAACTTAATGATAGCGATCGCGCCCTAGAAATTACCACCAGCGGCCAAAACAAAATCCGCTTTGATGACCGCAACCAGCGCATCGAAATTCACACCAGAGGCGGCCATCGCTATATCCTCGATGATACACACCACAAGATGACCCTGCAATCCACGGGAAGTATGAGCCTCAATAGCACCAGAGGCGTACAAATCAACCCCGGAGTCGGTCAAGTGGGAGTATCTGGACATCTGAGCAGTCACACCCTGATGACGGGACAACTGACGATCGGATTGGGGGCAAATCAGGTTAATGTGGGAGAGGCGATCGCCAACCTACAAAACCAAGTCAACCAACAGCAACAAAGCTTCCAAAACTACATCCAACAACAACAAACCCTCGACCAACGCCAAGATGCTGCCAGAGCGCAACTCGCCCAACAACTCCAACAAGCCCAAAACCAAGCCACCCAACTCACCCAAACCCAACAACAACTGCTTCAGCAACAACAAGCTCTTCAGCAAGCCACCCCAAGCCCAAGCCCCAGCCCAACCCCCTAAACCCAGCGTTCCCAACTATGAGACAATATAACCCGTGTTCTCCAATGAGATCCAAACTGGAAATGCCCTCTCCCTATATCCCTCTCCCACGGGAGAAAGACTTATTCTCCCCTTCTCCCGTGGGAGAAGGGGTTGGGGGATGAGGGCACAATGCTCCTGTTCCATCCCAAACGTTCAACTGACCCTTGAGTGACCTATCTTGGCCCTTTTGGCCCCTCCTCCCCCTCTATCCCTACGGTCAACGGCGCACCCTACGCCAAGAAGTCGTCAAAGACACCATCTGGACATTTGACCAACTTCAAGGCATTCTCTACGTTGCCGTTCCCATTCGCATGACCGTTATCAAACTCTCCTCTGGGGGGTTACTCGTCTATGCACCCGTTGCCCCGACCCGCGAATGCGTGCGACTCGTCCAAGAATTAGTCGCCCTCCATGGAGACGTTAAATATATCATTCTGCCCACCGTCTCCGGACTCGAACATAAAATCTTTGTCGGCCCCTTCGCCCGTCGTTTCCCCCAAGCCCAAGTCTATATTGCTCCCCACCAATGGAGTTTTCCCCTTAACCTCCCCATCACCTGGCTAGGGTTACCCGCCAACCGCACCCAAATTTTGCCCGCCGACACTCAGCAAACCCCCTTTAGTGCAGAATTTGACTACCGTATGCTCGGCCCCATCGACCTCGGCCCCGGACAATTTGAAGAAGTGGCCCTACTCCACCGAGCCACCGGCACAGTCTGCGTCACCGATACCATTATCTCTATTCCTGAAAATCCACCGGCGATCGCCCAATTTGACCCCTATCCCCTCCTCTTCCACGCCAGAGACACCGCCTCAGACCCCATCCAAGACACCCCAGAAAACCGCCGCAAAGGATGGCAACGCATTTGCCTGTTCGCCCTCTACTTCCAACCCAGCGTCCTCGAAACCCCCCAATGGTCAACCGTCCTTAAACAAGCCATCAGCGCCCCAGACCGCTCCAAAAAAGCCTACTTCGGCCTCTTCCCCTTCAACTGGAAACCCACATGGAAACGGGCCTTTCAACCCCTACAAAACCGCCTCTGGGTCGCTCCTATCCTGCAAACCCTGATCCTCAACCGCGCCCCCCAAGAAGTCCTCAACTGGTCTGAACAAGTCGCCCGTTGGGACATTCAGCGCCTCATTCCCTGTCACTTTAACGCCCCCATCCGCGCCACCGGTTACGACTTCCGACAAGCCTTTTGCTTCCTCAAACAGTATCCCCTCACCCCCTACGCTCTACCCCCAGAAGACCTCAAACTCCTGAAAAATATCGATCGCAACCTATCCCAACGCCGAATTGTTCCCCCAGGACAACCCAAAATTTAGATCACAAGTCATAAAACATTGCGGTTTTGGATTCGATACACCTGCTCATTATGAAGTTTTGTAACAAATTGCCGTATCTTGGGGCGATCGCCTGATAACTCCCTAACCACAAGGGGAGGTCAACATGCTCACCACTCAAATTCTACTCGCAACTCAATCCGTTTCCCCACTCCATCCCGCCCTAATCTGGGCCATACTCGGAGTCATTCTCGGATCGAGCGAACTCTTATTTCCCAAAACCCTTCCGAAAGCCTTTAAATTTATGCCCTTAATTATGGGCATTTGCGCCCTAATTGTCGCCTTTCTCCTCTGGCGCAGCAACGTCTTTTACCGCATTCCCACTAACTTACAAATTCTCTATTGGATGTCCCTATCTAGCGCTTGCACCTTGTGGATTCGTCCCCTATTTAGACAGAAAAAAACATCCAGTTTATTTGAGACCACAGAAGCCGTTACCCTCACGGAAATTCCAGTAGGAGACATAGGCAGAGTTCGCTTTGAAGGCAATTCTTGGGCGGCTTGCGCTGAAAATAGTCACCAACCCATTCCTGCCCAAACAAAAGTCTACGTTCTTCGTCGAGAAGGCAACACCTTAATTGTTGTCCCCCATCACCTCTTAGATGCCTAATTCTATTTCTTGTCCTTTCAACCTTCTTTAGGAGTTTAATCATGGAAGTGTTCTTATATCAATGGTTCTTGTTCTTATTCTTTGCCTTAAGTGGAACCTCCCTAGTTGCGAGTATGAAAGTCGTCAACCAGGGCGATCAAGCCCTAGTTGAACACCTTGGTAAATATAATGGCAAAAAACTAGAACCTGGTCTGACATTCTTAGTGCCCTTTTTTGAACAGGTTGCTTATCAAGAAACCCTGCGCGAACAACCCTTAGATATGAAACCTTTAGTCTGTTTGACCAGCGAACACATTACTGTCACCCTAGATATGGTCGTTTATTGGCAAATTCTCGATCTGGAAAAATCCTGCTACAAAGTCAAAAACTTGCGTCAAGCAGTGATTGATTTAATCGAGATCAATATTCGCACAGAACTAGCAACCATTGAACTCAACGATCTATTTACTGCACGAGATCAACTCAATGAAATTCTGGTGCAAAAATTAGATGTAGCCACAGAACCTTGGGGCATTAAAATCACCAGAGTACAACTGCGGCAATTTCAAATTGGAGACCAGTTACACCATCATGCTCTAAAACCTTTACCTGTACCAAACGTATCTGCCAATCCTTCTCTTCAGTCCACCTATAACAATTCTTAAGGCTCTAAGAAACCCAGTTTCTTCAAGAAACCGGGTTTCTGGCTCCCACACAAAATTTGGTGAACATCATGGTGATTTTAGAAAATACAGCAACTGAACTTAAATTTCGCCATCGTCCCCAAAAACTTTGGATGATGACTCTAGGTTTAATTTTTGGACTTCCAGTTCTGATAGCACTTGCCAGTTTATTCGCTTCCTGGATACTCTACATTTGGCCCCTTCCCCTGTTTTATCTGACAACAATGATTACTGGTGTAGGTGTACTATTAACCAATGGTAAAACTAAAATCTATACCTTTAGCAAAACCCGCGATCGCCTGACCATTATTTCTCAAGGAGTTTTAGGAACAGATATCCAAGAATATTCCTTAGCCGATATCTGGGATATTCAATTAGAACCCCTGGGTTGGTCAGGGCAAGCTTCCCAAAGATACCAAATTATGTTAATCTTAAATAATGGTCAATCGTTGCCCTTGAATTTGGGAATTCCGCCCAATAGCCAAGCACAAATGCAAACGCTTAACCACATTCATCAGTTTCTCGGTCTCAATCTGGGAACCTGGCGCAAACCCCTCCCAAACTTAAAGTATTAAACTCAATTTCAGTTATGCTACCCAAAGCCGATTTACTCAAAGGCGTTGAACATCGAGAAGAAATGGCCCAAATTTTAGATCGGGCAGAACGAGCGATCAAAACTTGGGAAGTAGTCACAACCGATTTTTTATCGCCTGCGGTTTTAGCCGAATGTGAAACGGTGTTTAAGGGCTTAACAGAAGTAAATTTAGTGGCTTGGGGGGGATATCCGCAAGCGGAACGAAAACGGCTAGGAATTGCGCGGGAAGAGATTCCTTTAGAGCCAGAAAATGTAGAAATTGCCGTGTTGGAAATCGCGGGTAATTTTCTGTTTGACACAGCAACCCATCGAGATTTTTTAGGGGCGATGTTAGGCACGGGAATTGTACGGGAAAAAACAGGAGATGTGATCGTTTTAGGGGAACGGGGAGCGCAGGTAATTGTGGTTCCAGAATTGGTAGAATTTCTAGAGATGAATTTAAATCAGGTGCGCTCGGTTCCAGTGAAAACCCAACCCATTGATAGGGGTGAGCTAAAAGTGAGAGAACCGAAGCGCAAAGAAATGACGACAGTGGAAGCATCGATGCGTTTGGATGCGATCGCCTCAGCCGGGTTTCGCCTCTCCCGTAGTAAAATGGTGCAAATGATTGAAACGAAGGATGTGCGGGTGAACTGGAAAGAGGTTACCCAAGCCAGTTATACGGTAAAACCAGGAGATTTAATCGCCATTCGTGGAAAAGGGCGCTTAGAAGTGGGAGATGTCGCCATAACCAAAAAAGAGCGCTATCGGGTGCAGATGGTTCGATGGGTTTAGTCTTGGGACTATTACCACTTCAATTCTTCTATTTGGGCGAAATGTTCCTGAATCAGTTGATGGGGAAATTGATAGCGATCGCCGATTTTCTGGAGCAACCCCTTACTACTACAATAATTCAGAAAGCGCTGAAAATCCCAAGGCATCAGATTCTCGCGATAGAGTCGATAGCGCAACATAAATTTTGGTAACAACCGCAAACTAAAACTTAAAATCCCGATCGCCGCCAAAACCGCACCCAGAATTAACCCCATCATCAACCCCAATCCCAATCCTTCCACTAAAGCCGCAATTCCCCCGCAGACGATCCCAAATAACAAAGCCGTAGCGCTACCCACTCCCACTTGATAATCCCGGTTCTGTTCCAGGGTTTGAAAATAACCCGTATTCACATCCGAGATCGCAAAACTGGTACGATTCTCCTTTTGCATCCATTTCGCCAAAGCAATTAACCAATGTTTCGTTTCCTCTGGTTTCGGTTGTTGCTGAGATCGATACCATTTTCGGTTCAGATCGGAACTTTCTTGACCTAAAAGACGACGGATATAGGCATTAAAAAGATAGCGATATTGTTGCTCTGAATCCGAAATTCTTGCCCAAGCATGAATTAAAATCTCTTCATCAGCTAGGGTCATTAAATTCAGAAACAAAGGAGTTTTGGCTAACCCCATCAAAGCTTTATCTTCGCGCAAGTTATGCCACAGCTCCCGACTTCTCGCTTGGAATAAATAGTCTTTGATTTGGGGTAGATTTAAAGGTTTTAACCAAACCGCTCCCTGAAGTTTGAGCCGAGTTGGAGAGCGCTTATAGGAATCAATTCTTGATGCCAAAATCAAGTTTAAGGGCTGTTCAGTATTGCTTTGCAGTTCTTTGATCGCTTGTAGGGTTTGATTTTGACGATCAAAAGATAGGGTATCTAGATTATCTAAGAGAATCAGAATTTGTCCTTGAGATAACCATTTTTTAGCAAGCTTACGGGGTAATTGATAGTTGAGACCACATTGCCCAATAAGCCAGGTGTTTAAGCTGTATTTCTGCCATTGGGACAAATCAAAGAGCAGGGGAATGGGTTGATGGCTATAGGTTTGGGCCCGGGCGATCGCCTCATCTGCCAATTCTAAGAGGGTGGTAGTTTTGCCACTACCGATATGACCCAGCACCACCCAAACGCCCCCCGTTTGATCGAACAGATTAAACGGACTGGTATTTGGGTCTAATTGGGTAGTAGGCGCACCACTGAGTTTCACCTGAATATCCCCCGGCCGTCTCGCGCCTAACGGGTTCGGTTCAGTGCTTAAGGACGTGAGTACCTGATGATGTAAAGACTGACTCAAATTCGCCTGAACATCATGGCGTACCTTGAGAAGGAGCTTCTGTCGAATCCGAGTCTGCTGGCGATCGCCAAAAGTCATGATCGTACTAAGATGTCGCAAGGACAGCGATAGGTTTTCGTTATCCTACCAGGTCTGGGATATATTACCTGCTGGAATACTTCGATCATGGTCATCCTTTAAGCTTCCGTCAAGAATCTGGATCAAAGTCTCGATCTTCCCCTAGGAGTCGATGACCGTCCGATAGTACCGTAGTCCGATCGATGATGGCATCCGTCAGATCTGCGGCTTCTGCTCGAAACAAATTACACCTCTCCAGACGAGATTGCTGAAATTGGGCTGACTTTAGTTTGGCCCCTTGAAGATTCACCGCATAAAGATTCGCCTCCTGTAGGTTGGCATAGGACAAATCCGCATTTTGCAAGTTAGCATAAGATAAATCTGCACATCTTAAGTCCGCGTAACGGAGGTTAGCCCTGGAGAGATTAGCCGATCGCAATCGAGCATGAGATAAATTAGCTCCATGGAGTTGAGTATCGCTCAATAGGCTCCCTTCTAAATCCACACAAGCTAAATTGCCTTGACTTAAATTGCTATAGGGCAGGTAAGCTTGAGTTAAGTTACTCTCTTGCAAATTAATTTTTCTCAAGTCAGCATCAAATAAATTCAATTGCTGTCCCTCAATCCGTTGAAAATCTCGTCTTCCCTGTGCATATTGTTTGAGTAAAGCCTCTGAGCTGATTTTCTCCATCTTGCTTGTTATCTTGGAAACAGTACATGATTTACTGCTCGATTCCAGGTCAGCCTAAAATCATAAGTAAAAATGCTTATTAAATTGCTAAAATAACTTACCCTGCTTCTGTGGAAATATTAAGGTTTCATAACTTTTTTTTAATATTTGTAACGTAAACCACTTCTATTTTAAGTAAGATAACCTCACCCACAACCGCCCATGTCTCCATCTAACTCTTCTTCCGACTCCATCGCCCAACACTATCATCAGCGCACCAAATACGACCCGGAAACCATTAGTCAAAAAAATCAAGGACTCAACTGGGACGATCAACCCATTCCCTTCAAAGAGTATAAACTAGGAACCGCCCTTGACCTCAAACCCTATCTGAGTCCCGATAGCTCAGAGGGAGACTGGCAAAACCTATCCCGCTTTCTCCTCTGTAGCTACGGCATTACTGCCAGAGTTCCCACCCTCATGGGTGAATCCTTCTACCTGCGTTCCTCCCCGTCTGCGGGCGGCTTATATCCAGCCGAAGTCTATCTAATCTCCCAAGGCACATCCCTGCTCAAACCCGGCCTCTATAACTATCAGTGCAAAACCCACAGCTTACTGCACTATTGGGATAACCCCGTTTGGGAGAGCCTACAAACTGCCTGTTTTAACCATCCTGCCTTAAACCAAACCTCCCTGGCGATCGCCCTCACCGCCATCTTTTACCGCTCCTCCTGGCGCTATCAAGACCGGGCCTACCGGCGAATATGCCTCGATAGCGGCCATCTTTTGGGCAACCTGGAACTCGCCGGAGCCATGTATGGATACCGTCCCTATCTCATCGGCGGATTTACGGACGATCGCATCAACGAACTGCTCTATCTCGATCCCGAAACCGAAGGAACCCTCGCCATCCTTCCCCTAGTCCCCTACACCAAACCCGACATTCCCCCCCCTTCTCCTCCCAGCGCCCTCCCCTCCGAGACACAAACCGACTATCCTCCCCTTCCGGAAGGCAAACTCCTACAATACCTCCATCAAAGCACCTGCATCCCTAAAACCCCTCCCCCCAAACCCGATCCCACTCCCCCAGAGTTAGAGGATAAATACAATTTTCCCTTTTGCTTAAAAGTCTCTACCACCAGCCGACCTCTCAACCTGGGAGACTTAGGGACTACGCCCCCTCGGGCCACGGATGAAGCTCCCTCCCTAGAAAACACCATCCTCCAGCGTCGCTCCACCCGTTCCTATACCGGAGCCGACCTTTCCTTAGCCGAATTACAAGCCCTCTTAGACTTTACCTATCAACCCCAACACTATCAAGACCAGTATCTCGATCCCACTCCTGACTATTTTGACCTCAGTTTATTAGAAACCTTTATCGCCGTTTCTGGGGTGAATGGACTCGAAGAAGGCTGTTATTACTACGCTCCCAGAGCGCAAGAACTGCGGCAAATTCGCTTTAAAAACTTCCGCCGAGAGCTGCATTATCTGTGCTTGGGACAAGATTTAGGTCGAGATGCAGCCGCGATCATTTTTCATACCGCCGACCTAGAAAAAGCCGTAGCAAAATATGGCGATCGCGTTTATCGTTACCTGCATATGGATGCTGGCCATCTCGGACAACGGCTCAACCTTGCCGCTATCCACCTTGGCTTAGGAGTCAGTGGCATTGGCGGCTTTTTTGACGATCAAGTGAATGAAGTCCTAGGCATTCCCGTAGATGAAGCCGTCATCTATATCACTACTCTAGGCCGTCCCCGGCGATCGGGTTAACGATATTACTACAGATAGCCGAGTAGATGCGTAGCTAACCGTAGGGGCAGGTTTCCACTTCGTGGACATGAAACACCCAGGTTTAGGAATCCCCACCATGCGATTAGTGAACCTGCCCCATTCCCCTTTGCATCCTGGTGGGGGGTGGGTTTAGGAGAGCGATCGTTTTTTTCCTAAATATTGGTGAAACCCGCCCCTACAAATATCGATCATTGGATTAGGCATACAGTAATTGATTTGTAATCTCATCGGCGGTTAAAGCTTTGACTAAAACAGAAATCCTTTGGGCAACTTCATAGGGAATTTTCTGAGGAATAACGATAATCCCACTATGGGCTTGATCATTTTCCATATACTCAAGATGCAATCGCTCAAAATCAACACGATTATGGGTCAAAAGACATCGATTTATTGAGGTGGCAAATTCGAGTTGTTCGCGATCGCTTTTACCTAGTGTACCTTGTTCGGGAACTGTCGTCACGTCTAGCTCTTGTGCTTTCAACAGTATCGCCACCATTGCAGACATATCTTCATCGGTGTACAGTAAGGCAACAGTAGTCATTAGATATTTAACTGGGATCTGACCACTGGATGTACATAGTCATCAGGGACTTGATTTTTCTCAATATACTCATCAATTCCTGCTCGATGATCGCAGTAAAAGCTTAAAGCATCAAAGACTTGAGCTAACGTCAGATGAGGCAAATGATCTAAGATTTCTTCAGGTTGAATATTCATCTTCCAGAAACCAACGATAGCCCGCACGGAAGTCCGAGTACCGATAATAATTGGCTCTCCCCCTAGAATTTCAGGGTTGCGAGTCACGTAGCGTGAAATGGTTTGAGTAGACATAGGATGATTCATATTAATTTATAAGTTTACCATATTTGTATCCTGGTGGGGGGCGGGTTTAGGAGATCGATCGTTTTTTTCCTAAATATTGGTGAAACCCGCCCCTACAAAACCCGATTTAATTGTGTTCTATACCGTAGTTTCAAGCGACACTCACCGAAGCAACTAAACAGTGTTTGCTGCCTTTCTCTAGGGAGCAAGATGTTTGCACTCCCGGACATCTAATACACCAAATTATCTGTAACAGTCTACTACTCTCAGATAGAGTGTTAGCAATTCACCATCGCTTCCTCAATCACAAACTCCAACATTTGCCCTTGGGAACTGCCAAACTTAATTTTTTCCCCCGATTTTAAGGGAATTTCTTGCTGGTGAATTTTTTGCCAATTGCCCGATCGCAACACCAACGTTCCAAAGCGGGAAAAATCCCGTAACCAATAAGTCGGCGTTCCCTCCAATGGTTCTCGGCGAATAATTTCCGCGTGCCGTTGAGACACCCACCGTTCACTAATGACAATATCATTCTCTTCTCGCCGCCCCACACGCATCAACCCCCCGTGAATTTGCCAAACCTGTGTTGTTTCTTCTACTGAACGCAAAGAGGCAATGGTGCGGGTTTGTTGATGCAAATTTACGGCTGTATCCGGTAGTTCCGTAATTCCTTCTGGGGCAGGGACTAATAGCTGTCCATTAAAATTAGGATGCATATATAACACCGGCAATGTCCAAGCCGGCTGATTATACTTATAGAGCGTAATTAACCGTTGGCGAGCGATCGCCGTAGCTTCATCGATAGGTACACGCTTGGCCAACGCCTGTGCAAAAGCTTCAATAAAACTCAACGCTTCCCGATCGGCGATCGCCTCTCGCATCCCCAAAACCGCCGGAATTCCGTGATGGAGTAGCACTTCCGCAAAACTACTGCGAGGCAGGGCACGATGGGTTTGGGCATCCGTAGGGCGATCGGTCTGAGTATCCCCCTTTGCACTCCAACAGGTATTCAACACCACTAACGTCACCTGTCCGCGCACCAAAACATTAGCAAATTCCGTACCACTGAGGGTGGTTTCTGACTGTAAATACAACCGTCCTCCATCGGGAGACGGCACACCGTGACCCCCATAAAACACAATGTTATAAGTCTTCGTCTCCAACGCCGCCATCAACTCAGCCGGAGTCGGTTGAATCAACCGATCCACATGGCAAGGAACCGATGCAGCCATTAAACTCGGCAGGGTTTGATCGGGAGGACTACAATTGACCCAAATTTTAGCTAAAGTCTCCGCTTCCGCTTCCAATTGCAAATCGCCAGCCCTACCATCCAACTCTTCAGAACCCATAGCCCCCGCCTCCACCGTTGCCCCAAAAACCAATAAAATATTCAACTCCTGATCCGTCCGTTGGGGAGGAAGAGGATCGACATCACTGGTTGTCCGGCTAAACAACAGAGTTGGAGAGACCGAAATCGCCTGTTTTCCGGCTGACTGTTGCATAATTTCCCAAGGCAAAGGAATCAAATCCGGGTCTCGGATATCCAAGCGAACTCGTAAAGGTTTATTTTGTCCGAGGGCAATTCCTTGACTATGGGATAAACAACTTTGAATCGGGCCATCAAACACCCATTGCCACAAACTCATCCCCAATTGCTGCATCAAGCGACTACTATAAGACCCTTTTTCCTCTGGAGAAAAGGGCAAAGTCTCCATTTCTGGCAGGTTAGACTCCATAGCAGGAATGGACAAACAATAGGGCGGTTGCGAGGGCATTTGAAATAAATCTTGCCATCCTTCCCAAGTGAGGCTCAGAGTGTAGGGCCAAACTCGGTCATGATGAACATATCCGCCCGGATAGGAAGCCCGAATCACCCAAATGGCAAAATGAGCGGAGTGGTTTCCATCAGGAGCATGATACTGACCACTGACCTCTGGAGGGGGGCAACCAACCAAACGGGCAATGGCAATACTGAGACAAGGACAGTCAATTGAAGACATTTAAAAGCCTTGATATCACTGGTTGAGTGTATCCCATTTCTTCTAGTTTATCGAATTGCTGGGACAGATGGGGGAATGGGGGATGGGGATGGAGAAAAACCCATGACCCGTTACCATAATTTTTAAGGGTTCATGGGACTGGAACTGGAGGAAGGGAAAACCGATGTAGCTGGAGAGGTTTGGGGAGGTGGAGATTCCATCCATAAGTCCCTGAAAACATATAACATCCCTGCCCCTAAAACCAATAAGATGGTAATTCCCATTAATAGCCCTGGAATCGAAACCCTTCTGGTGGATGTTGTTGCGGTTAACGTTGAGCTAGGTGAGACTTCAGGAGCGCCAACGGTTACCAGTTGAGTTTTCATTGATTCCTTCACTGACGGTTGAGGAGAGCGATCGCCTGGAGTCAGGGGATCGAACAATTCCGTTAGGGGTTCAAGGGTGATTTCCTTGGGCTGGACTTGATAATGAATCAGGCCAATAGTCACATTGTCATGACCATTCAGAGTATTCGCTAATTCCACCAATTTCGCCGTCGCACTCGCTACATCTAACTGCCCCGCTAAAACGGGTAACAGTTGGCTTTCCCAATGATTTTCCACCCGATCGCCATCACTGAGACCATCGGAGCAAAGCAACACAATCCCATCTTCATCTAAAATCAATCGCCCTACAGTAGGATGTAACAAATCTGATTCGCTCATGCCCAAGGCCTGTACCAAAGCTCCTGCCGCCCGATGTTGTAGCGCTTCACGATATAAGCGATACCCCAAGCGCACTTCGCGAGAGGCTAAATCATCATCTAAGGTCACCTGATGGCATCCCTGCTGAGTGACCCAATAAATCCGGGAATCCCCTACATGGGCAATATAAAGCTCATGGGCCCGATCCACAGGAGGGGGAACTACAGCCATCACCAGGGTCGTTCCCATCCGTTGTCGCTCGTGACGATGTTCTTGGTCATTGCGATCGCTAATGACTGTATTAGCATCACGAATGAGCTGATCGAGCAAACTGGTAATCTGGTACACCTGCTCCGAGGGATTTCGGTCAGGGGAAATCTTATCCCAGGTAAAAGAGTCTAAGATCGTTTTAATCGCCTGTTGAGAAGCCACTTCTCCCCCAGCATGACCGCCAATTCCATCACAGACGATCGCCGCAAGGGGTTCAGATGGGTCAGTAGAGGAAACCGTTTTTCCTGGAGGCGGTTGTACGGGATAACAAGCATCTTCATTATGGGAGCGACTAGGGCCCTTATCTGTAGCAGTACAGAGGGTAAATTGGGTCGTTTGGGACTGGCTACAATAGCGTAAGGCCCGATCGAGTTCGGCGATCGCCCGATCCATAGCTTGAATCTGGCCATCCGTTAATCCTTGAGCTAAATGTTGCAAAAACCGACTGATGAGAGGGTTAGCCTGTTTAGCTAAGGGTAACCACATTTTGCCTAACTGGGATAACTCCAGACCCGATTCAGGATCGCTTCGCAATTCCAGAATCCGTAGCACCGGCCCTTCAACCCGCAAAAATTGATGATCGAGCAAGGAATTGGCCACACCTAAAACCTTGAATGGTTGCCACAAATGGGCAATTTGCCATAACCAATGCAATTGGCGCATAGCAGGGGCTACTTGCCATTGTTCTTTGAACCGAGGCATCAGGGGAGCTTTTTGGGAAACTGTGGACACAAGAGAGGAATGAATTGGCGCTCCCTCTAGCAGTAACACAGGTGGTAAAGTCGGTTGGAGGGTTAAGAGTTCGTAGGGTTGAGGAAGATGGAGTCGATAGGGAAATAATTTCAGATAGGTTTGCATCGACGCTGAAATTTCGGGGGGGATATGGGGAGGAACCCCTGGTTTCAGATCGAGAAAAATGTGGTTACCTTTATAGAGATAGCGATCGCCGATGCGCTCTCCCGGTTGCAGAAAGTCTAAGGCCTGGCCCAGGGGACGCAGGTCTGGGGAAGTCGCCCACAAATACCGTTTAATTAACCGAGTGCCGCAACGTTGGCAACATTGAGTCTCTTCTGAGTTGACTGCCTGGCAAGTGGGATGGGGACAGTTAAGGAATGCGGTTTCGGTTGGCATAGGAAATCCTCGCGCCTGTAAATGGAAAGACAGTATAGCGATCCACGCTTGTTTCTGGCGAAATCGAGTGGCTCAGAGCAGAGAGCCGATCGACTAGAGCAAAAGCGTTATTCAATACTGCCCGATCGGAAAGCATATAAGTTGAGTTTAAAGACAGCACCCTGGGTCATTGCTATTCAATGAGATAGCTGGCAAGAAAAGTGGATTAGACTTATATTTTGCCCATATTATCTCGTAGCCTTTTCCCAAATTATATGATTATTTCTGCGACTCCAATGGCCGATTATCCGGCCGATCCGGTAGAGTATCTGACCTGGAACTGGGGTGGGTTTCCCATCCGCTATCAGATGAGCGGTCAAACGGGGCCTGCGGTGTTGCTGATCCATGGATTTGGGGGATCGGTGGATCATTGGCGTAAAAATCTCCCGGTTCTGGGTCAATCCTGTCGCTGTTATGCCTTGGATTTGATTGGCTTTGGCGGTTCGGCGAAACCTACTCCAGTAGTAGAAATCGAGTATACCTTTGAAACCTGGAGTAAGCAAATTATCCAGTTTTGTCAAGAGGTGATTGGTGAGCCGACGGTGTTGGTGGCCAATTCCATTGGCTGTATTGCCGTGATGCAAGCTGCTGTGGATGCTCCAGAGTGGGTCAAGTCTGTGGTGTTGCTGAATTGTTCTTTGCGGTTACTCCACGATCGCCGCCGAGAGAATTTACCCTTTTATAAGCGCTATGGTGCGCCCTTGGTACAGGATATTCTTAAGATTAAGGCGATCGGCCATTGGTTTTTTGCCCAAATTGCCAAACCCAAGGTGGTTAAACAAATTTTAGAACAAGCTTATGGGCGATCGGAAGCCGTCACCGATGAGCTAGTCGATTTACTCATGGCTCCAGCCCTCGATCCCGGTGCAGCCGATGTCTTTATCGCCTTCACTCGCTATTCCCAAGGCCCCCTACCCGAAGACCTCTTAGCCACCCTTCCCTGTCCAGCCCTCATGCTCTGGGGAACCGAAGACCCCTGGGAACCCATCGACCAAGGACGCAAATTAGGCGAATTTCCCGCAGTCAAGCAATTTATTCCCCTCCAAGGTGTCGGTCACTGTCCCCAAGATGAAGCCCCAGAATTAGTCAATCCCCTGATCCTCGATTGGGTATTAGAGCATACATATAGCGCTTCGCGCTAGGCAAAAGGCAAAAGGCAAGAGGCAATAGCTTGTATTGCTTAGGTTCTAAGGCTTCAAGCTGTAGTCCATAGAAGAGAGAATTGCCCAAAATTTGGGTTTAAAGCCCCGTCCTTTTAGGACGGCTTTTTTAGGGTTTTAATGTAATCCCTAAGAACTTCAGACATGGGGACTTGTTTGGATTGTGCATAGGTCTTAAGAGTCTCATATTCAAGTTCAGAAAGTAAAAGTTGTAGTCGTTTAGTCCTTGCCATAGTCTCTGATTGTATGTATAATCAGAGTATAGCAGGAAAGGTAATCAACCTGCTCTAACAAAACCTAGTGCTGAAAAGCAACGCTGTACCTTGGCAATCAAAGATATGGGGTTCTATCCATAAGTTCTAGTTCCTTCCTGTGGGTAGGTAAAATCTTTGCAGGAGCTAGACACTCGCAATATTTAAACAAAACAAACTTTGTAGAAATACAACTATCGTGGGGCGCACGAAAAGTAACGCTTGGGGAAAGAACCACCTCGCTTGCTAGGAATCGCAAGGTACTTAGTTTAAGTGGACTTGATGAACCAAGAATCCACTCGCCTTTAGGCAGTGGAGCGTCAAAATGGCAGTTTTTTGAACAGTATAGTCACGAACCCTATATTGCTGTAGCTCGGTTTATTGCCAAGTATCTGGGATTACCAGAAGAGAGGCGAGCAGAATATGAAGCCAAACAAGAAGGGGGGGCACAAGGCACTCTGTGTGATGGAGCAGCAGTTATCAAAAAGCGATTTCTTAGTCAATGGTTCTCTAACGATCGCAGATATTTCATTATACGCTTATACCCATGTAGCAGATGAAGGAGGCTTCGATCTTTCTGAATATCCTGCTGTTCGAGCATGGATGGATCGCATCTCCACCCACCCCCGTCATCTTACCCTGTCTTAACTGTATCTATAAAAGGGACAAGTAGCGATCGCTGATAATGACATCTATCTATAATTGCATGGAAAGCCCAAAAATTAACCTTAAAATTGGCATAATTGATGCATCATGTATCCTCATAAGCTCAATTTATTTAAAACGTTAATATAATCATGGCTATTCCTGATTTTCAAGCGATTCTCCTACCTTTATTAAAACTGGCGGGCGATCAAAAGCGTCATTCCATGCAAGAAGCGATTCAGTACCTTGCTAATACTTTTCAGCTTACAAATGAAGAGCGCAAAGAATTGCTCCCTAGTGGAAAACAAGCGGTTTTTGATAATCGAGTGGGTTGGGCAAGGACTTATCTGAAAAAAGCTGGACTATTAGAATCTCCAGCCCGGTCATTTTTCCAAATTACCAATCGAGGAGTGGACTTACTCCAGACCAATCCGAGTAAAATTAATACGGCGTTCCTCAAAAAGTATCCAGAATTCAGAAAATTTCAGATGGGGAATCCTTCAAAAGATAAATCTGCTTCAGATAATGATGCAAATCTATCTATATCTGAAGGAGAAGGTCAGGGTTCTAATCAACAAACGCCTGAAGAAATTTTGGAGTATTCTTATCAAGAGCTTCGCAGTGCTTTAGCTCAAGAACTTTTAGAGAAAGTCAAATCTTGCTCGCCTTCTTTTTTTGAACGTCTGGTGGTTGAACTGTTGGTTAAAATGGGGTATGGTGGCTCGATTAAGGAAGCGGGACGAGCGATGGGTAAAACTGGGGATGAAGGAATTGATGGTATGATTAAGGAAGATCGTTTAGGATTAGATCGCATTTATATTCAAGCTAAACGTTGGCAGGATTCAGTGGGTCGGCCAGAAATTCAGAAATTTGTTGGTGCTTTGGCGGGTCAAGGGGCGAATAAAGGAATTTTTATTACCACTTCTAGATTTACGGAACAAGCTAAAACCTATTCGCCCAAAAATGACACGAAAGTGGTTTTAATTGATGGCGCAGAGTTGGCGGAGTATATGATTGATTTTGACTTAGGAGTATCTACGGTCTCAGAGTATAAACTGAAGAAAATAGATACGGATTATTTTGAGGCTGATTAATCCAAAATTGGGGAAAACCTAAATCATACAGCCCTTTGCGCTGTTATGAGGGAGGCTACCTGTCTATAAATCCTAATTCGTTAGGTAAGTGACTTGGTACAATGACTAGAAAAAGTATAGATAAAATTCTTTTATGACCGTACTACCCCAAACTCTCGATGAGGCGATCGCCCAAGCCAAAGCTGCAACGTTGCAAGCGCTCGAAGATGGACAGCGCTTGATTCAAGTCGAGTTAGTCTTTCCCGAAATTGCCCTCGAAGCCCAGAAACTTGCCCAAGACTTTATCCCCGTATTGCAAGAGTTTGGGGGACAACCGAAGGTATTCTTTCCCGATACCGGAGCGGCAGCTCTAGCCCGTCGAGACTGGGGGGAAATCCCCTTTACGGTCACGGACTTAGGCAGCAACCGATCGCCCATAGACGATAAAATAGACCCCGAAGACGATAGCTTTCTGGTCGTTAACGCCTCCTCTGTAGAAGTGGGGCAAGTTGAGCGCCTAGTTAATTTCGCTGGCGATCGCCCCATTGTCCTCTTAATCCCCAAACTCGAAGATGTGGCAGTTGTCGGTATCGGTTATGCTGCCCGTCAACTGCGGGAGAGACTCCTGAGCCAAATCTACTCCTGCTATTATATCCGTCCCCTAGAAGGAGCCGCCCTTTATCGCTGCCACCCCCATCCCTGGCAAGTTTGGTTAGAAACCCCAGAGGGGAACTATACCCAAATTGCCGAACAACCGCAAAAACCCGTAGGCGAAGCCCTCGATCAGATTTTAATCCGAGCCACAACTGGGGAAAATACGGATCAATCAGCCCCGACTCGGCAACGACGGGGCGGTATTTTCGGAGAACTCGAACGTTTTATTAAAGCTTTAACTCAATAATTCCAGAAGAGTTGTCCAGGATTAAACTTTCTCAGTACACTGTAGAGACACCGAAACAGCTTGGATCTCCAGAGAGATCCGCAAAGCTAACCCGGTGTTTGAGGAACTCTGTGGTCAATTATACTTTTGATGTGAAATTCTCCTTCACCAGGGGCCTAGAGTAACTTGGCTCTCAAAGACGGATTGAGAGAAAGCTTCACCAGAAAGGAGATGACCCTGGATTCTTCATCAGGAACCGACTTAAATTAGCACACAGGGAACACAAAGCAATGATAGGAGCAACAGGGCGACGGATTATTATCGGTGATGTCCACGGAAATTATGATGGCTTAATGCGTCTTCTGGAGGCGATCGCCCCTGGAGACGGCGATCGGCTATACTTCCTAGGAGACCTAATCGATCGCGGGCCCAAAAGCGCAGAAGTCGTCAACTTCGTTCGCAACCATAACTATCCCTGCATTCGAGGAAACCACGAACAACTACTGATCGACAGTTTCCCCGACGGCAAAATCCACTATCCCGCCCTCCAAGCATGGCTCTATAGTGGCGGACAAGCCACCCTCGCCAGCTATCAAGATGCTCATCTGCTCCTTGAGCATCTGCAATGGATTAGCCAACTCCCCCTCTACCTCGACCTCGGCGATCTTTGGCTCGTACATGCTGGCGTTCATCCCGGTTTACCCATCGACGAACAAACCGAATACGAACTCTGCTGGATTCGCGATCAATTCCACAGCATTCCCACCCCCTACTTCCCCGATAAAACCATTATCACCGGTCACACCATCACCTTTACCTTCCCAGGCGTAAACCCCGGCCAAATCGTCCAAGGAAAAGGCTGGTTAGACATCGATACCGGAGCTTATCATCGCCGTAGCGGATGGTTAACTGCCCTAGACTGGACGAATCAGCAAGTCTATCAAGCCAACATCTATAATCAAACCTTGCGTATCTTACCCCTAGAAGAAAGCGTCACCTGTGTCGAACCCGAAGCCATCATTCCCCGGCATTCTGTTGCTGCTCATTAAGATTCCCCTCTGGTTTCCTTTTGGTTGGAGTAACTTTGAATGCCTATTCGAGTCATAATTGTTGAAGATTCTCCCGTTGCGATGACCATCCTCAAGCGGATGCTCAATGCCTCTCCAGATATCGAGGTGGTGGGTACAGCTCGCACCGGAAAAGAGGCCCTCGGCCTGATTGCTAGAGTCAATCCCCAAGTCATCTGCACAGACTTGCATATGCCAGAAATGGATGGGTTAGCCTTGACTCAAGAAGTGATGTCTACTCACCCTAAACCTATTCTAGTGATTAGTTCATCGGTGCGCGAACAGGATACCCATCAAGTTTTCCAAGTCTTGGCTGCGGGAGCAGTGGATGTATTTCCTAAACCGGAAGGGGGACTCGGAGTGGATGCCGATCGCATTCAACAGGCGTTAGTTAATAAGGTAAAGGTGTTATCTGGAGTGTCTGTTTTTACTAATCGCCAACGCTCCCGACAACAGATGACGAGAACTACAGCGGCCCACTCCCCCCAATCTTGCCCTGCCTCTCGATCAATCCCGACCTTATCGCGTTCCTCTCTCCTCTCTCAACCCAAACTGACATTCAAAACCACCCATTTGGGTTTGATTGCCCTAGGAGCCTCTACAGGGGGGCCACAAGTATTAGAGCAAATTTTAAGTCAATTTCCAGCCCATCTACCGGTTCCGGTGATTTGCGTGCAACATATTAGTGAAGGTTTTTTACAAGGATTTATGGACTGGTTGTCTGCCCACTGCGCCCTTCCTGTGAGCATTGCCAGAGCTGGCGATCGCCCCCAACCTGGCCATGTCTATTTCCCCCCAGAACGCTCCCATCTCATTCTCGATCGGCACGGTTGTTTTGCTTATAACCGTACTCTGGCCATTGGTGGTCATTGTCCCTCCATTACCGTGACGTTTAATTCAGTGGCTCAATATTATAAAAGTCGCAGTATTGGCGTATTACTCACGGGAATGGGACGAGATGGGGCGGATGGCTTGTTGTCTATTTTCCAGGCCGGAGGCTTAACCTTCGCCCAAAATGAAGCCAGTTGTGTGGTCTTTGGAATGCCCAAAGAGGCGATCGCCCTCGGTGCAGCTCGGCAAGTTTTACCCCCAGAAGCCATTCCCACCGCCATTTTGAGAAAATTGGGGAATGGGTAATGGTAACCAGTTAAGGCTGTATGCTCCATGTGGGCGAAAAGAATTTCTAGCCCTTCTTGTAATATTTGTTGCTCACTCTTCATTTGAATCATCGTTGGTGACCTCCAAAACATCATTATCTGGCGATCGCCTGAAAAACACTGATGGAGACACCTCAAAGAAATCCGCTAATTTTTCAATATGTTCCACCGTCAACTTTCGTTTACCATTAAGAACGTCAGAAATAATGGACTCCGTTTTGAAAATTGGGACTAAATCTTTTTGCTTCAAACCCAACTCATCAATCAGAGCCTTCAGTAACTCAACCCCATTTAAATCGGGAATCAATACATACTTTTCTTCATACTCATGAACCAGAAGACCCAACAGATTCAGGTAATCTCGTTTGTCCGGTGTGAGTTCACCAGAGTCTAGTAAAGTGTCAATCACTTGTTGCACAGCAAGTAGATCCTCTTCTGATTTAATCGGGCGAGGGGGGAATTCTTGCAGAAGGTTAATATAATTGCTAGATTGAGTGTTCAACATATGTTTAGCGCCCGTTTTTGGGATCGACCGCTATCCTATTCGTGATTGTGGTAATCATTTACAAATTTGGCGGGATTGAGAATCTGAATCTCTGTAAACAGATGAGGGAATTAAAATACTGCTGACTAGAGTATTGGTATCAATGACAAATCTCAGTTTAGACATCTTCACTCAAGATTTCGTCTAAAATTTCTTGAGTTAGGCCATTTTCTTGTGCTTGCGATCGCATGTCGTCAATAATATCGTCTAGCGATCGCTTCTTCATCATTTGCTTCAGCCATCCATTGACAATGATTTGCATCTTCTGACGTTCTATCAAGGTTTTTCCTTGATAGGCTTGAGCAATTTCTGAATCAACTTGGATGCTAATGCTTTCCATACTCTACCTCTCCATCTTGAACTTGTTCGCTTACCGTTTAAATTCAGAAACGCGACCTATCGGGTTCTTGCCAACAAATCGAGTTGCCACTGACATCTACACAATCAAAGCTCAGGGTTGTGAAGCCTTCGCTTCTAATTCTATTACGCTCCTCTCTTGTGATACGCTCGCCACGTGCATTTTGGTAGCTCCATTCACCACAAGTTCCATCAACACCAACGGTTTCACACGGTCGAGAACCTCCTAATTGTAAACCGAAGTTGATGTTAGTAACCACGCCATCCTCCCATGTTAGAGTTTTCACCCCTCCACCAGTCCATAAGTAGCCCCCAAGAATGCAGTCTTGAACTAGCTTCAGTACTTCATCGCGATAGAACAAGCACCGAGTGCCAATAGGGTCTAGCCTTTCCATCGCCATTGAAGACTGCGAAAAGACAATCGAAGTGAGAAAGCTGATTGCGATGAGCCTTGAAAATTTCAGCATAGATATGTGTTACTCCATTACTCAACAGTCTTCAACTATTTTAACCAACAATAAACATCATTTAAAAATGACCAAATCGTTTTCATCTAGAGCTTCAATTAAATCATCTGGATCTATCCTTTCTCCCGTATATGGATGGTACATTTGGCATGTTTTTCGTGACTCATCTCTAACCAAATCCTGTCGTCTTACATAGCCATCAAGATTTATAAGAACTTTCTCGAATTTGTACCAAACTTCATAGCCGTTAATGTCTGGTCGCCTAACATTAAGAACTACTAGTTCTCCAACTTGCACCTCTTCAATACCCCACAAACCATTTAAACCTTGGGCATACGCCTGTGGGGGACGTTGTGGGGTAGGAAAGCCACCATCACTGCTGTCCAAGCCAATACCAACTATTCTTCCATCGCTAAGAATTTTACCTTCAATACATATACCCAAAGGCCCCGATACATAAGAACCAATAACTCGATCCCCTGTTTTTCGGAAGAAAAAAGATCGATCAAGTCCTCTACCTCTACCCGCATTGCTTCTAGGATGAACAAACGCATGATTCCCATCGGGTAAATTTGCGATCGAAGGACTTGATTGCTTGAGACTTTCAGAGTCAGATAATTCTAGATGAGTTGGCGGCAAGTTAGTATGTGCTATATTCTTTGTGGTTGGTAAAGAGGTTGTACAGCCAGCCTGTTCAAATTGTTGAAGTAAGCTATTTCTATTATTAAATGGCAACTGCTCTATTGCTTCAAGAGGATTTGAAAAAGCGCTATAAAGATCGATATTAGGTTTGTTGTCACTCACAGAAGCTATACCCAAATAATTTCCCGATCTAATCAATACGCCTCCAGAACTTAAGAAGTTATGATACCAACCATTGCTTTTCACTCTCATCTGTCCATTGGAAATAGAACCTATAGCAAAGAAACCATCTATTCTATTTCTACCACCTGGAAGTGTCAAAATAACACATACTCGACCTCTAAATGTCGAGGGATAAATCATTAAACTATCTTCACTACTATTCCAAGCACCTAAAAAAGGTGCTATTGCTGGGTCAATTGCTGCCCAAGCTCTTGTAAAAGACTCAAGCCTCTCACTTCTTTGTCCCATTCCAAATTCTGCTGTTGTCCTGGCTATTGGTATGTCTCTGTTCTCAAATTTATCAACCAATTGTTGTAATTCTCTATCTGTTGGATATCGCTTAACTTGTGCTAACGCTGGCAATAACCATCCCATAATTCCCAGAGTAATCAGTATTATGGATTGTAAACGCATTTTTTTCATCAATATTACCTCTCTTTAATATTTATCGAACACTTAATATCTCAGACAATTCTTGGTGTGATAAAGCACCTGATTCCATACAAATAGTAGAAAAACAAGTCATTCCATCGTCTCTCAAGAATGCCCTATTTTTTGGAATCGATCTCAAATAAGGAAGAGAGCCATTGGTTGGTGTTAACCATGTTACTTTTAAAGCATTACCTTGATTCACTAATCGTTGTAAATTTTCTTCTTGTTCATAGGAAAAATCAGGAATAGTTTGGGATGGATTTAGACGACTTCTCTGTTGATAAGGAGCTGGATTAATACCGCTCTTCAGAACATAGGCAATATCTACAGAGTTGTTGTTTTGTAATAAGACACAACCATTCTCAAATTCTGGCGGTAAACTTCCAAATGCTTTCCATTGACCACCTCGGCCACCTTGTGATGGTAGGTTGGAGGCATATTCTGCCCAGGTAACACAGTCACCACTCGCTGATGCTTTGGACGTGAAGGTAGGTAGACTAACTGTCAAAAATCCCGTCAATAGGCAAATAATTAAACTAAGCCGGGCAGTCACCCACCCGACTCGTCTTCAAAACCGTGCGTGA
>NZ_JAQOSO010000059.1 GCF_030068505.1 Roseofilum capinflatum BLCC-M114 | reverse complement strand
GGAGAGGGACTTTTTCCCCCTTCTCCCTTCGACTTCGCTCCCTTCGACTTCGCTCCCTTCGACTTCGCTCAGGGCAAGCAGGGCAGCGCCTGCGGGAGAAGGGGGTAGGGGGATGAGGGGCAGCCATTACATAACTCATTTAGGTTTGCTATATAAGCATTGGTATCTAATAAAATTGGCTTTAATTCCACAAGCTTTCATCCACCTCCCGAAAAGCCTGAGTATTTTCCAAAAACTCGGCCTCATCGGTTTCTGTCCAAGTTCCCACTACCTGAGACAACAAAACGCGATCGCGCTCTGATAACAAAACTGCATCATTATTGCTACTCCCTGCCTCGTGTAAATCCTGAAGCAGAAACTTAATGAGCTTTAATTTATCCTGCCTCGATAAATCATGCAATTGGGGCAACAAGTTAGTAATCGTCATGTCTAACCTCCAAGCTCAGAGCAATGAACAGTTTGGCCCATCAGCATCGTAGCATCCTAGGGCGCGATCGCCCCCCACCCATTCATATCGCCCCCCACCGAAAGAAACCGGGTTTCTTCCTCATTTGAGGCGCTTGTCCTCACCTCTGGCAGAAACCCGGTTTCTGGCTGCGACAAGGAGCGAAAAGAAACTGGGTTTTTAGTTTCCAGTGCGATCGCTATAATCAGAAGGATATCATAATTATACAATTACTTCATCAAACTATGAATCAGGAAACGGTTATTTCTACCCTGAAAGAGCATCTGGAAACTTTACATCATTTGGGCGTAAAATCTCTCGATTTGTTTGGTTCTGTGGCTCGGAACGAAGCGAGAGCAGATAGCGACCTCGATTTTCTGGTAGAATTTGAAGGACAAATCACGTTTGATGCTTATATGGATTTAAAGTTTTTTCTCGAAGATTTGTTTACCAAAAAGGTCGATTTAGTGATCAAAGAAGACCTGAAGCCTCAAATCCGTGAAGTTGTGATTAATCAAGCCATCCATGTCGCGTAATCTCAGTTTATATCTGGCTGATATTCTCAGCAGTATTGACAAAATCGAAAGTTACACCGGATCGATGACCTATGATGAGTTACTCGAAGATGGACGAACGTTAGATGCTGTAATTCATAACTTCTACATCATTGGAGAAGCAACTAAACAGATTCCTGAGACGATCCGGATTAAGTATCCACAAGTGGAATGGAAAAAGATTGCTGGACTACGAGATATTATTGCCCATGCATATTTCTCGATCAATACTCAAATCATCTGGAGCATTATTCAAACTAAGCTAAAACCGTTGAAAAGCTGTGTTCAAGCGATCTTAAACGATGAAAACTGATACCCTCTTTTACAAAGTCTTCCAAGATTTTCCCCAATTCTTCTTTGAAGTCTGTGGACTTCCCCCAACCAGAGCCAACCTCTACACCTTTACCGAATAATTGTTAATTGTTAATTGTTAATTGCTGAAAAGCCAAAACCCTGATTGCACAGGCAAAATCTCAGTTAACTCAACAACAGGTACAACAGAATCTGATTGATTTGATCGAGACTATAATAGTCTATAAGCTACCCACCAAGAGCCGGGAGGAGATTGAAGTGATGTTAGGACTGAGCGAAATTCGACAAACCAAAGTTTACCAAGAAGCCTTAACTGAAGGACGAGAGGAAGGACGAGAGGAAGGGCGAGAAGAAGGGCGAGAAGAAGGGCGAGAAGAAGGGCGAGAAGAAGGGCGAGAAGAGACACGACAAGAGGTGATTTCCCAGATGGCTCGTTATGGTTTATCTGCTGAAGCGATCGCCGAAATCTTGAGTCTTCCCATGGAAACGGTGACCGAAATCCTAGAAAATTTGGATCGCGACGATCAATAATGGCGCTTCAGAGGGGCGAAAGGTGGCGATCGCCTGGGCAGATCGCGCCACCTCGACGTATCCTGGGGAAAACCTGGGCAAGTTTTGCCCTCTCCCACTCCGAGAGGGACTTAACCCCCTTCTCCCGTAGGAGAAGGGGGCAGGGGGAAGAGGGCACAAGGTTTCTGGCTACGACACGGACATCTCTTCGTTGTTCATTGTTAATTGTTAATTGTTAATTGTTCGTCGAATCCGCCGATAGAGGAAAAGGGCAATAATCCAGAGCAGGGCAAAGGGAAACGCCACGACACCGGCAATAAAACAGAGGGCGAAATTGAACCAGCCTTTCTGAGCAAAGCGGATAAAGGATTTGAACCATGGGGCAGTCGGTAAAGCGTCCAAACCTTGCAGTTCTAATAACTGGTTATTGTAGGAAATCGCTTGTTGATATTGTCCTAGCTGAGAGTGGGCAATGCTTAAATTTTGTAGAGATCTGATTTCTCCAGGCTTATCGCCGATTTGTTGTTGGATTTCCAGAGACTGCTGGTAGAAGGAAATGGCGCTTTCGTAGTCTCCTTGGGATTTGTAAGCGTTGCCTAAGTTGCCCAAAGAAGAGGCAATGCCAGAGCGATCGCCGATTTGTTGAAAGATTTCCAGAGACTGCTGGTAGAAGGATATGGCACTTTCGTAGTCTCCTTGGGAATGGTAAGCA
>NZ_JAQOSO010000058.1 GCF_030068505.1 Roseofilum capinflatum BLCC-M114 | reverse complement strand
CCTATTGCCTATTGCCTATTGCCTATTGCCTATTGCCTATTGCCTATTGCCCATTCCCCATTCCCTATTCCCCATTCCCCATTCCCCATTCCCCATTCCCTATTCCCTATTCCTCATCGATGGTCAATTGAATGGGGGGCACGTCGCCTGCGGGAAGATGAACTTCACCAATAATGGCGCTGTGGGTATAGCCTAAATCTTGCAGGAGTTTCAAACATTCTTCGGCTTGAGGTTGGGGAATACCGGCGACTAACCCCCCAGACCATTGAGGATCGAACAGGAGGGGATAAACGGGATGGGAATCAAAAATAGAGGCATTTTGCACATAGCGATCGCTCGCCCGGTTTTGCTGATGGAATGAACTCCATCCAGTTTGGTGCAAACTTTCTAGGGCCCCTTCCAAAACGGGCAGACGATCGAGATTGAGGTTAAGGCTCACAGAGTTCTTGTCTATCAGGGTGGCCAAATGGGCCAATAAACCCAAATTGCCCACTGCTGTGCAAGCGGTGGCCCCAGTTTCCACAAAGGTCAGGGATGCTGGATAATTGGACTGAATCATTGAGGCGATCGCCCCTTCTAACCATCGTGCCCTGCCTTTATACTGCTCCATGGCCACCCGGAGAGCGCCTATTCCCAAAGGTTTAGTCAGGATTAACACTTGTCCCGGTTGCAATTTTTGCGGATGTAAGATCTGTTCGGGATAAGCGTGGCCTTGACTAGAAAATCCTAGGGATAAAGTGGGGCCCAGGGAAGCACGACAGGCGACCAATGGCGTTTGACTGACAGTTAAAGCTTGTAAACTGCCCGATAGCAGTTGATAGAGGGTTTCTTCCTGTTGTGCCGGTAGACTAGGGGGCAATTGTATCCATGCTAAGACACTATGGGGCGAGGCTCCCCTAGCGAGGATGGGATTTAAGCAATGGTGAGTGGCCAGCATCCCAAATAAATAAGGATCGTGCAGACTATCGGTGAGTAAATCCATACTTTCTATGAGGATGCCAGGGGTGACCGAGCAGAGGGCTACCTTGTCCCCAGGGTTGGCCAGATCGATTAAGGAGTCTAACTTGGGATTATCTGTGATAATTCTTTGGATTGCTGAGGATATACGTTCTGGGGGAATGGGAATTGGGGCAACGGACGGCTCTGTAGGCGATCGCCCAAAGTCCTCAAACTGAGCCATAAATCGGCGATCGATCCAGTCCTTCCAGCGCCACAGGAGAGGGTTGGGCCCCAGTCCCCATTTGCCCCAAGAGGCGATCGCCTTCCCATCCCCTGTACCAATCAGTCCTAAAATTTGCGGTTGTGGGCGATAGGGTTTCGGCGCTTTGCCCAAAATTTCCTGTTTTAAGTTCTCATATAACGGCTTGCCTTGGCGCACCGCAAACACCCCCGCTTTGGGCCGGGTATAGTTCACCATGGTGGCAATATCGCCAGCCGCAAACACTTGGGGATGGGAAATCGATTGCAGGGAATCCTTGACTAAAATAAACCCATCCTTATCGGTGGCTAAACCGGCCGCCTTTAACCAGGGGGGAGCCGAAGCTTGAGTCACCCAAAAGATGCGATCGCACTCTAAGCTAAATCCAGACTCGCACTTAATCCCCTCTTCTGAAACCTGAGTCACCTTTTCCCCTAAATGCAATTGAATATCCCGTTTCCCCATTAACTGAGTCAGACGTTTCCGCACCACTCGGTTATGGGAGGTCATAATCTCTCGCCCCTGATGAACGACATGAATCTCTGGAAACGAAGCCGTATACATGACAAAGGAAGCATCAATATTCCGCATTCCCCCCGTCGCTTGTCGGCAGACAAATAACCCCTGTTGCATCGTGAGCGCTAACTCGACTCCCCCTGCACCTCCCCCCACAATGGCTAGTTTTAGGGTTTTGGTCGGATGACGGGCAAAGGCTTCAATGGTCTCTCGCCAACGGTTGAGAAACTGGGAAACCGGTTTAGCGGGTATAGCATACTTATCCGCTCCAGGCACTTGGAGTTGGTTGGGGGTACTGCCAATATCAATCGAGAGCAGGTCAAAGCGGACGGGGGGACGATGGGCAAGAGAGACTTGGTTGCGCTTTAAATCTAGACCAATGGCCTGATCTCGGTACAGTTGGGCCCCAGCAAATTGACAGAGATGGTGTAGGTCGATGTGAGTTTGGTCAAAGCTGTAAAACCCGGCAATATGCCCCGGTAACATCCCAGAATAGGGGGTGTGTAGGGTATCGGTAATTAGGGTAAGACGCACGCCTGGAATGGGATTGAGAGCAAACTGACGAAGGGCGATCGCATGGGCGTGTCCTCCACCAATCAATACAATTTCTTTGCTCAGGGTCTGGGCCATGATATCAATTAAAAATTAAAAATTAAAAATTAAAAATTGGGTAAAGAGGGTTTGGGTTCCCTAAGAGACTAATACAGGATCGAGGGTCACCATCTCTGGGATTTTACCGCAACTGCATCCCTGGAAAACGGTTGATTCTTCTTGCCGGGTTGTAAATTTTTCATTACTTCGTAAATTTTCCGTTACAGTGTACAACTATATTGGGTCAACTTCACCAGCCTGCTGGTGAATTGCGCCTGATGATACGGCTGTCCACCCTAGTTTGAGCGTTCTGTCCATGCACTATTGTCCTATTGCATCAGCGTCCCAGAGTTCAACTCGTCCCTCTCAGAAGGGTTCTACCCTGAAAATTATTGCCTTTGGCGATAGTCTGGTTTATGGCTTTGGGGATGTGGAAGGTGGGGGTTGGGTGGAGCGCCTGCGCCGCTCGTGGATGGCTCCAGAGAGTGCGGGCCATGTGGTTTATAATTTGGGAGTACGAGGCGATCGCACTCCGCAGGTTGTCCAACGGTTAGAATGCGAGTTTTGTCGCCGGGGAGAGTTGCGGAATCGTCTCCCGGATCTGTTAATTTTATCGGTGGGGTTGAATGATTCGGCTTGTGTATCTCGTCCCCAAGGGCGCAACTATACAGATTTTGACAAGTTTCAGGCAGAATTAAGTCATTTATTGGATCAATCTAAAGAACTCTGTCCCGTACTCTACGTGGGGATGGTTCCGGTAGATGAGTCGAAAATGCCCTTTTTAGATTGTTTGTACTATAACCACGACCAACAATATCGCTACAAGGAAGCAACGCGCCAAGCTTGCGAACAGCGCCAAATTCCTTATTTAGATTTGTTCGATCTGTGGATGCAACATTCCCTCAGTTGGCAACAGGAGCGCCTCGGCTCTGATGGACTGCATCCCAATGTTTTGGGATATCAAACCATTTTCCAACAAATTTGTGCTTGGGAACCTATTCGGAGGTTAGATGGGGGGGTTATTCTACCTCAAGGTTCGGGGCGATCGCTACAATACAGCGCTTCGCGCTAGGGAATGGGGAACAGAGAAAAGAGAAAAGATAAAATAGGAGTCTAATTTTCAAGTTATTACGTTGCAACTCCCCATGACTCCTCTCGGTTCTGTTGTTCAAGGTTCCCTCTCCAAAGGATTAGAAGTGCGCTTGCATCCCGATGTCTCAGTCGAAGAAATGCGGGTGGGCAAATTTCTAGTCATCCAGGGGCGGCGATCGCGCTTTTTCTGTCTCTTGACTGATGTAACATTAGGAACTGCAAGTCCGCGCATTTTAGCCAATCCCCCCGATCCGAATAACTTCTTTTTGCAAGAAGTCCTAGCTGGGAGTAGTACCTACGGAACCCTGGAAGTCACCCCCATGCTGATGATCACCCCAGAAGAACAGAAGACACAAGCATCACTTCCGGCTGTTGAATCGAAATTAGCCTCATTTTCTGCCCAAACTTCCGTTGAGTTTACCCTCAAACCGGTGAAAACCATTCCCAGCCACTTTAGCCAAGTGTATGAAGCCCAAGAACTCGATTTTCGTACCGTTTTTGGTTGGGAAGATGATCCCCATCGCCATAATTTTTCCATTGGTCAACCGGTGGATATGGATGTTCCCATTTGCATTGATTTAGACCGATTTGTAGAACGCAGTAATGGAATTTTCGGCAAATCTGGAACCGGCAAATCGTTTTTAGCTCGCCTCTTGCTCTCTGGAATTATTAAACAGCGAGTGGGCGTGAATTTAATCTTTGATATGCATTCTGAATATGGTTGGGAAGCCGTTTGTGAAGGGAAAACCGTTAACACCGCCAAAGGATTAAGACAACTGTTCCCCTCCCAAGTGCAAGTGTATACCCTCGATCCGGAATCGGCTAAACGCCGGGGGATTCGCGATGCCCAAGAATTATATTTAAGTTTTGAGCAAATCGAAGTCGAAGATCTGGCATTAGTGCAACAGGAACTCAATCTATCGGAAGCGAGTTTAGATAGCGCCCTCTTGCTGAAAAATCAATTGGGAAAAAATTGGATCTTAGAACTTTTAAATATGAGTAATGAACAGATCCAAGACTTTTGTCTCGATAATAATGGTAGTAAATCCTCGATTACGGCGCTACAACGAAAACTTAATCGCCTGACGCAACTGAAATATTTAAGGGGAGTCACTCGCCAAAATCCATTTGGGCAAATTCTGGATACGTTAGCTGCGGGTAAGCATGTGGTGATCGAGTTTGGTTCTCAAGCGAATCTCCTCTCTTATATGTTAGCCACCAATATGATTACTCGCCGAATTCACCAATCCTACGTGAAAAAAGCCGAACATTTTTTACAGACAAAAAAATCGAGCGATCGCCCCCTTCCCCTGGTGATTACCATCGAAGAAGCTCACCGGTTCCTCGATCCAAGTATCAGTAGCCAAACTATTTTTGGCACGATCGCCAGAGAAATGCGGAAATATTTTGTGACGCTCTTAGTCGTCGATCAGCGTCCCTCTGGCATTGACAAAGAAGTGATGTCTCAAATGGGAACCCGCGTGACGGCCTTACTGAATGATGATAAAGATATTGAAGCCATTTTTACCGGGGTTTCTGGAGCCGGAAACTTGCGATCGGTTCTCTCAAAACTTGATTCTAAACAACAGGCGCTGATCTTAGGTCATGCTGTTCCCATGCCCGTAGTCGTGCAAACTCGTCCCTACGATCAAAAATTCTATACCGAAGTCGGTGAAACGGCTTGGGAAGAGATCCCCGATGAAGAGCTTTTTGCCGCAGAAGAAGCGGCCATGAGTGACTTAGGGTTTTGAACTGATATCCCCAATCTTTTCTGTTTTATAGCACAATAGAAAATGGGGATCAATCATGGCAAATCAAGAATGTCGAGACCGCAACAACGTTGGATAGAAGATTACACCATCCTTCTTGAGGAGTATCTACAAGAAGGAGAATATCCCCCTAAACTGGAGGAATGGATACAAGAGGCGATCGCTGCCCAAATTCCCCTATCCACCCTATCTCGTTGGCATCATCAGAGTTTATCCCAGTTTCTTCAGCACGATCTGAACCCCGAAAATTGGCCCCCATTACTGGATAAAGCCGCCACATTCCAAAGTCATAGCTTAAACCTTTATAGCCAAACGTGGGGTCTAACCCCCCCAGATCCTTGGCAAGTGTTAGGCCAAGAAAGCACGGATATAATCTGTACGGATCAAAAAGAACTAGGTATTAAACTTAAAGAGTGGATCGAATTTGAACATTTGATGAGTCGTCTTTGTACTCAGTTTATACACTTAAACTCCCATGAACTCGATCGGGAGATCGAAGCAGCTATTGGCCATTTAGCTCAACATTATGATTGCGATCGCGCCTATCTATTTCAATTGGTGAGCGATCGCCAGATTGCCCAGTTGCGCTATCAATGGCATCATCCCGAAATTAGCCCCTTACCCCCCTTCTGGCATCAAATTCCTATGGAATTAACCCCTTGGTGGAGGGAACACCTGCAAAAACAACAAACCATCGCCATTAACGCCCTACAAGATTTTCCTCCAGAAGCCAAAGCAGAACAGGCGATCGCCTCGGCGATCCAAACTCAATCTTTATTGCTGATTCCCCTAATCGAGAATGATGATTTCATCGGATATCTAGGATTTGCCACCATTCGAGCCACTCAAACTTGGACTAAAGATCGCATTACCCAACTGAAATGGGCCAGTGAATTACTCACCCATACCTTAAAGCGCCAACGGGCGGAATTAACCTTAGAACATCTTCGCGAACAGATGGAACAGCACATTGAGCAGCGTACCCAAGAACTGCAACAGGTCAATCATCAACTTCAGGCAGAAATTAGGGAACGCTACCAGATTGAAAAGGCCCTGCGCCAAAGTGAAGTTCGGTTTCGCCATATCTTTGAAGATAGTCCCCTAGGAATTGCCATCCTCAATCGTGAGTCTGGCTTAGAACGGGTTAACCTATCCTTGTGCCGCATGTTAGGCTACTCTTCCCTGGAGTTGCAGTCCTTAAATTTGGTCGATTTACTCCATCCGGACGATCAAGAATTAGCTCGCAAACTCCTCAGACGGTTAATGAATGGAGAAATTCCTTCCTTTCAGGTCAAACAACGGTGTATTCATCAGACCCAGGACTTTTTGTGGGTTAAGCTGATTGCCTCTGTAATTTCTACTGCTGACCCCTGGGGACAAGCCTCAGAGCCAACTCCTGCCTATGGGATCGTGATTGTCGAGAATATTAGTAAGCGTAAGCAAGCGGAGGAAACCCTACAGTTAATTCAATTTACCCTCAATCGGGTGATGGATGCCGTCTTATTGGTCGATGCGCGGGGTCAATTAATCTATGTGAACGATCGCGCCTGTCAAACCTTGGAATATTCCCGCGACCAATTGTTACAGATGAAAATTAGCCAGATCGATCGCTCCTATTCTCCTCAGAGTTGGCCCCTCTATTGGCAAGAGGTGAAACAATCGGGATTTCTGCGCCTGGACTCGACCTATGAAACTCAATCGGGTCTGGAGATTCCCGTCGAAATTAATCTCAATTTCTTTCAGTATAAGGGCTTAGAGTATAGCTGTGCGATCGCCCGCGATTTGCGCGATCGGCAAAAAGCAGAAGCCGCTCTACAGAAAAGTCAACAATTGCTTTCTGCATCCCAGAAGGCTGCTGGGTTAGGGAGTTGGGAATTCGATCTGCTCACCCAAGAAATGTTTTGGTCAGAAGAAGTGTTCCGCATTTTTGGTCAAGATCCCAGTTGGGATCGACCTCCAACCTATGCCCAACATATTCGACAATATCACCCCGACGATCGGGCCCAATTTCAAGCCCTAGTTGAGCAAGCCATTTCCCAGGGACAAGAATATGATTTCGAGTTACGCATTCTTCGCTCTTCCGGTGAAGTCCGCACCGTTTGGGCCCAAGGACAAGTCGTTTTTAACGATCGCGCAGAGCCGATCAAACTCTTTGGACTCATTCAAGATATTACCGATCGCAAACAGGTCGAACTTGCCCTCAAAGAAAACGAAAGGCGCTACCGAACCTTAGTCTCCCACATTCCAGGGATCATTTATCGCTGTTTACCCAATCGAGATTGGACAATAGAATTCATTAATGATGCCATTGAAAGCATCATCGGGTATAGCGCAGAAGAGATGATGTCTGGAATTGTACCAGGGATAGCGGTCTTACTTCATCCTGAAGATTTACCTTGGGTACAAGAGGAGGTTGATTTCGCTTTAGAGCAACACTGTCCCTTTGAACTCGAATATCGCATGATTGCCCGTGATGGCAGTATCCGTTGGGTTTACGAGAAAGGTCAAGGGGTCTGGAATGACCAACAGGAGCTGGTTTATCTGGATGGTGCGATTTTTGATGTGAGCGATCGCAAACAAGCGGAAGCCCAGCTCAAAGCGTCCTTAGCAGAAAAAGAAGTGCTGCTGCGGGAAATCCATCACCGAGTTAAAAATAATCTCAATATTATCTATAGTTTACTGGATATGCAATCGAGACAAGTGAGCGATCCAGCCCTTCATTCCCTATTACTCGATAGCCAAAAACGCCTGAAAACCATGGCTCTGATTCATGAGAAGCTCTATTGCTCCAAGAGTCTCTCCCGGATTGATTTTGCCGAATATATCCATAGTTTGGTTCTGAGTATTTCGGCATCCTATGGAATGCGATCCCATCAAATTCACTTAGACATTGATGCCGATCCTGTGCAACTGAATATCGAAACCGCCATTCCCACCGGTTTAATTATCAATGAATTAGTCACCAATGCCTTCAAACACGCTTTCCCCGGCGATCGAGAGGGAACCGTGTGGATTGAATTCCGTGAAATTGACCATGGACAACTGGATTTAAAAATCGTTGATAATGGAGTAGGTCTACCCTCTGAGGCTAGGGGGCACTCGTCTTCCCTAGGAATGCGTTTAGTGTATATTTTAGCCGATCAGTTAGATGCAGATCTACAAGTGCAGTCAGAGAATGGAACCCGTTTTCACTTAAAGTTTGAACAGAGTTCTTAATCAGGTGATTTAATATGATAGATGTAGCCAAAAAAGTTTTAATTGTTGAAGATGAGCTAATTGCCGCTCACAACTTAGCGGATAATATTCAACAATTAGGGTATGAAGTTTCGGGCATCGTCAAAACGGGAGAGGCCGCGATCGATCGAGTGAGGGCTAATCCCCCCCATTTGATTTTAATGGATATTAAGTTACAAGGAAAAATGAGTGGTATTGACGCAGCTCGTGCCCTTCAAGACTATGATATTCCCATTGTTTACTTAACGGCGTTTAGTGATGGGAATACCTTGGAAGAAGCGACTCAAACCTTGCCCTATGGCTACCTGAATAAACCGGCAAAGCTAGAAGATATTAAGTCGGCGATCGCCATGTCTCTGGTTAAACACCAACAGGATCAAAAAATCAAATCTCTTTGGCATCAAGAGCAACAGTTGAATCAGCTCAAGTCTCGTTTTGTCTCTATGATTTCCCATGATTTACGGGCCCCGTTAACCCATATTTTGGTTTCTCTAGAAATTTTGAGACAATATGGTAATGAATTGAGTTTATCTCAAAAAAACAAGCAGTTCGATCGAATGCAAATCGCGATTAAGAATATGACGCTACAACTGGAGGAGATGCTGACGATCGATCAGGTAGAGTCTGATAAATTACCGGTCAATCCGGTGCAGATTGATGTGGTCAATTTTTGTCGAGAAAGATTGGAGTTCTTTGAAGTTATAGCGAGCCAGAAAAGTTCTTTGAAGTTTGAGTCGCATCAGGATGATTTATGGCTGTATATTGATGAAGATATTCTTCAGCATATCTTGAATAATTTACTCTCTAATGCGATTAAGTATTCACCGGAAGGCGGAGAGGTGAGTTTAACTTTAATGGCTGAACAGGAGGGGGTAGTCTTAGAAGTTCGCGATCGGGGGATTGGAATTCCAGCCGAGGAGTTGGACAATCTTTATGATCCCTTTGAACGGGCGAGTAATGTGGGCAAAATTAAGGGAACCGGTATTGGATTATATATTGTTAAACAAGCTGTGGACTGTCATCAGGGAACCATTGAGGTTTTTAGTCAGGTGGGGATGGGGACAACGTTCCGGGTTTGGCTCCCTTCTCTACCGCAGGTGAATGAAACTATTCTATAGCAGAGAAGGAGTTGGTTAGGACAGTTAGGTTATTGTTTGAGGCAATAGGCAAAAGGCAATAGGCAATAGAAAACGTCCTAACTTTCCCTTTCTCTGCTATATCTTTTCAGGTCTAGAAATCGTCTTTAGAGGCGATCGCCTCCACCATCCTCTGAATCACCTCTTTTACAGGCATTTCACCCAATTCACCCTTAGCGCGGGTGCGAATATTCAGGCTCTCTGCCTCCATTTCCTTCGCTCCAACCACACTCATAATGGGAACCTTCTCTTTCTCCGCATTGCGAATTTGTTTACCCAACCGCTCCCCACTGCGATCCACTTCTACGCGGATATTGTAATTAAGCATTTCCTCGGCCACCTTTTGGGCAAAAGGCAATTGAGTTTCACTCACCGGTAATAAGCGAATCTGCACCGGAGCTAACCAAAGGGGAAAATCTCCCGCATATTCCTCAATCAGAATTCCCACTAACCGCTCCAACGAACCAAAAGGAGCGCGGTGAATCATCACCGGACGTTCGCGGGTTCCTTCTTCGGAAACATAGGTCAGATCGAAGCGCTCTGGCAAAGTATAATCCACCTGCACCGTTCCCAGTTGCCATTCCCGGTCTAGGGCATCCCGGAAAATAAAATCGAGTTTTGGCCCGTAAAAGGCCGCTTCTCCAATGCCTTCAAAATGATCCATACCCAAGGTTTCCACCGCGCGACGGATGGCATTTTGGGATTTTTCCCAGGCTTCATCGGAGCCAATATACTTATCCAAGGTTGGGTCGCGGAAACTTAATCTGGCTTTGAAGTTGCTTAAGCGCAGCGTCTTAAACACACTTAAAGTTAAATCCACCACATTTAAAAACTCTTCATCCAACTGTTCTGGGGTCAGAAATAGGTGCGAGTCATCTTGAGTAAACCCGCGCACCCTGGTCAGTCCCCCCAGTTCGCCCGATTGTTCGTAGCGGTACACTGTGCCAAACTCGGCTAACCGAATAGGAAGATCCCGGTAGGAATGGAGTTCACTTTTATAGATTTGGATATGGAAGGGACAGTTCATGGCTTTGAGAACAAACCCTTCTGCTTCCGATTCTCCCATCATCGGGAACAGGTCATCTTTGTATTTTTGCCAATGACCAGAGGTTTTGAACAGGTCTACCCGGCCAATGTGGGGAGTCACCACTTGCTGATAACCCCGTTTGAGCTGTTCTTTTTTCAGGAAGTCTTCCAGCAAACTGCGAACCGTTGCACCCTTAGATGTCCAGAGGGGAAGACCGGGCCCCACTTGATCGGAGAAAATGAATAATCCCAGTTCTTTACCAAGTTTGCGGTGGTCTCGCTTGAGTGCTTCTGCTTTGCGTCGTTGATATTCGGTCAGTTGTTCGGGGGTTTCCCAGGCGGTTCCGTAAATGCGCTGAAGTTGGGCTTTGTTGGCATCTCCGCGCCAATAGGCTCCGGCTACACTTTCCAAGGCGATCGCCTTCGGGTTAATATCGGCTGTACTCTCCACATGGGGGCCAGCACATAAATCCCACCATTGATCGGCTAAATGATAGATTGTAATCGGCTCGGTTTTGATATCGTCGAGGATTTCCAGTTTATAGGGTTCTTGCAGTTCTTCAATCCGCTCCTTCGCTTCTTCCCGACTCACCTCTTCCCGAACAACGGGGAGTTTGCGGTTGATGATCTTGATCATCTCTTTTTTGATCGCCTTCAGGTCTTTTTCTGTAAAGGGTTCGGGACAATCAAAATCATAATAAAATCCATTTTCGATCCAAGGGCCGATGGTCACTTGAGCCTTGGGAAAGAGTTTCTGTACCGCCATAGCCATGATGTGGGAGGTGGTATGGCGAATTTTTTTCAACGTCTCGGATTCACTGGTGCGAGGCAGATGGATTTGAGGCGCTTCTTGTTCCATGAGTTGGGGTTGTTTGGAGTCTTCTGGAGGCATGGGTCGCTTAATTGCTAAATAAGGGACGCTCTAATGAGTCTATATCAATTTTGTACGATCCTTTGCTCTGCCATACATCAGGGGGATCAATCTTAAGTTAAGCTTAAATTTCTAAATGTAAAGAAAGGTAACTTACGTTAAGCTTATGATAGAGAGTATTGGTAAATCCCTAGATTGATCGCGATCGGGGTCATATGGCCCTACACTCCGATTCAATATCCCTTTTGATTCAAACGCAATTTGGAGAGTTGTATAATGCTACATCTGCTTTACGTCTTTGCTTTCACCACCTTAGCTTTTATCGCCGTTGGCAATTTAATCCGCAACTTGATGGTTCTCGGTTCCGAAAGTACACGCAACTATCCCCCGAAGGTAAATGATATTCCGGTTAATTCCCATGGTAGCTCTTCCACTCAGGTTCCCCATCCTGAGTTTTTGGATGAAAGCGGAACTCTAATCAAAGAACCCTTACTGGTGATGCGATCGATTACTGTAGAAGATGCCCGTGACAAGCTTGATTCTCTGTATAATGCTTCTCCAGAGTCTTCCGTTAAGGATCGGCAAGACGATCGTTAAAATCTGTTGAGATAATATTTATATTTAGCTCAGGGATAGGGTTAAGTGGGAAAGAAACTGGATGGGAAAGAATGGAACCCTGCTTAACCCTTGATAAATTCACTCACTTCACACCGTTGAGTTGTTAAGAGTTAAGCTAACCGGAATTGGGGATAAAGCTTCAGTTCGTCGGGGTTAAAGGTTCTAGCCCAGTGGATAAGCTCTTGGGTTACGGGATGGGAATTCTCTGGTTTGAGTAATAGGGCAATATATTGATCTTTTTGTTTAACCACAATTGCTCGGTATCCATCGGCACAGGTGCTGGCATAGTGGAAGCCCTCAAGTTGCAGGGAGGACATCAGCAGCGATCGCAGTCCCAAGGCTTGAAACACGGTTTGTACCCAACTGACATTATCCACCTCATCAGTCACCAAATATTCACGGGGTAAACCGCTTAAATCAAACACTGCCGCACCGACTACTGACGTTAAATACAGGTCTTGTTTAGCTAGATTTGGGGACTCAGAGGGGTTAGGCTGAGAATCAGTAGTCATTGGAGACTGGCTTACTTTAGATGAATAAGTAGAAATGTCGGCTGTGGAAACATTAGGATATTCATACACCCAATTGCAACCAGATAGCTCTGCTTCTGTTTTCCCCAATACTATAATCCTTAGTGTTGGATAAAGGTCTTGCAAGCGCCAACAAAAGCGCTGGGTTTGATGTTGCAGGAAAAGTATATCTAAAATCAACAGATCCGCTACTTTTTGTCGTACACTATGCAATAACTCTTGGGTATTGCGACAAATTTGGGTATGGGATGGTTGCCCATCGATGAGTCCATGGACACAAGTTTCTGCAAACCGAGTTGAAGCCAAGATGATATTCAGGGTTTGCTGTTGAGAAACTGGATTGATAACAGAAAGTTTCATAAATTTCTCCTTTTCGGTGACACCAGTCAAATCAATCACGTTTTATTAAAGGGATTTTGCCTAAAGATTAAGTAACCTTACTCTTATTAGGGATCGATTTAGGGATCGATAGGGATCGCTACAACTTTGATTAACAGTATTCCTTAAGTAAATTATAAGGCCAATTTATCCACTGATTTTATCTGGCAATTGAGTCTTAACTTCTATGGCGTTGCTCTGGTCTGCCCAAGCAAAAAGATGGGAGAGGCACTGGCGGATCGACTTATCGTAGGTGTAATACTGCTAACATGGTCTCTCCCTCAACTGTAGCGGTTGAGGGTTGGATCTCCGATGAGGGGCAGGTTCCAGAGGTTGAATCACGATATATAGATTATTGTCTATGGATGTACTCGAAAAACACTGAACAATTCGTTGTTTACAAATATTAACTAAAGTACATACAATGTAGGAGTAGGTAATGAGTATTTATCCTTAAATTATGTTCGGCAATTCATTTCCTTGGTTAAGTGCAATCATTCTATTCCCCCTTGTGGCGGCTCTAGCAATCCCTCTGATTGGCGATCGCCAGACCAAGCTTGTTCGTTGGTATGCCCTAGGCGTAGGTCTCGTAGACCTAGCAATGACCCTCTGGGCTTTCGGCTCTCACTATAACTTTCAACAATCGACCATTCAACTAACTGAATCCTATCCCTGGATTCCCCAGCTCGGCCTTAACTGGTCTTTAGCCGTAGATGGCTTGTCCATGCCCCTGATCGCCCTGAGTGCCCTAGTCACCACCGTGTCGATCGCCGCATCCTGGAACGTCAACCACCGCCCCAAACTGTTCTTCAGCCTGCTGCTGATCATGTACAGTGCCCAGATCGCGGTGTTTGCAGCCCACGACCTGCTCCTCTTCTTCCTCACCTGGGAGTTGGAACTCGTTCCCGTTTATCTGCTCATCTCCATCTGGGGGGGACAAAAACGCCTCTACGCTGCGACTAAATTCATCCTCTACACCGCATTAGCCTCCATCTTCATCCTGGTTGCTGCCCTCGCCATGGCTTTCTACGGCGACACCGTAACCTTCGACATGACCGAACTGGCTAACAAACACTATCCCAGAGCCTTCGAGCTACTCGCTTACGCCGCCTTCATCATCGGTTTTGGTGTTAAGCTGCCCATCTTCCCCCTACACACTTGGCTTCCCGATGCCCACTCCCAAGCTTCTGCTCCCGTCTCCATGATTTTGGCTGGAGTCCTGCTGAAAATGGGGGGTTACGGTCTCATCCGTCTGAACTTGGAAGCTCTTCCCCATGCCCACGCTTACTTTGCTCCCGTTCTCGTTATCCTTGGCATTGTTAACATCGTCTACGGTGCATTCAACGCTTTCGCTCAAGGCGACCTCAAACGCCGCCTCGCTTGTTCCTCCATCTCCCACATGGGCTTTGTTCTCATCGGTATCGCCTCCTTCAACGAACTGGGCTTAAACGGCGCAATGCTGCAAATGCTCTCCCACGGACTGATCGCAGCCGCTCTGTTCTTCCTGGCTGGAGTTGCCTACGAACGTACCCATACCCTGGCGTTAGCGAAAATGAGCGGACTGGCTCAAAGTATGCCCAAAGTCTTTGCCCTCTTCACTGCTGCATCCATGGCTTCCTTGGCTCTACCTGGTATGAGTGGATTTGTGGGAGAACTGAGCGTCTTCTTAGGAGTTACAACTAGCGATGTGTATTCCTCTGGCTTCAAAGTTGTGGTTATCGGTTTAGCGGCTGTCGGTTTAATTCTCACCCCCATCTATCTGCTCTCCATGATGCGCGATATCTTCTACGGTGAAGAAACCGGTGTAGCTGTCGATGGCTGGATGGATGCCAAACCTCGCGAAGTAGCGATCGCCTTTTGCCTCCTGCTTCCCATCATCGGCATCGGTCTCTATCCCAAAATCGCGACTCAAACCTACGATATCAAAACCACGGCGATCGCCGAAAACACTCGCGAAGTCCTCACCGTGGTTGCCCAAGAGCGCTCTCGCCTCTACTCCGGAAACTTCTATATTCCTAACGTTCCCGCCGCCAAAGCGCCCGCTCTGTTAGGAGTAGTAGAAAACATCTCCGGTTCCGCCTAAGCGACATTAGTCAAACAGTGGTACTTAGATTCCCAATCTCGACAATAGTCCGATTCAGGGCCATTAGGGTGAATAGCACAAACCAATAAATTGCCACCGGGACTCCCGCCGTAGTAGTAGCGACAAGCTTCACAACGGCGGGATTTTTCGACCTCTCCCAGGGCAAAAGCCTTGAGTTTCGCCGCTAAATCGTGGTTCGGTTCCAGGGTTAAAGCTTTTTCAAAGGCTTGCACCGCCCATTCTTGATTCTCAAAATCCTGCAACCACATTAGCCCCACTTCAGTCCAATCATCGGCTGGAGTCGGATGAAAACAGGATTTGCCTTGGCTTAAGAGTTTTCCGATCAGGGTTTCTACCAGTTCCGGAGGTTGAAAGGGCTTGGCAATATAGCCATCGGCAATAGTGAGTCCTCGCACTCGATCCAATTCCTGATTTTTAACGCTGCAAAAAATAATGGGAATATGGCGAGTTTTGGGGTCTCGTTTCAGAGCAAAACAGAGTTGATAGCCATTGAGGGTGGGAGAAACAATATCAGCAATCACCAGATCCGGTAACTGTTGACGGATTTGGTTGAGAGCGTCTCGTCCATCCCCAGCTTCTAAGATCTCAAACCCAACCGATCGCAGTAATTCGGCGATCGCCGCTCTTTGGGTGCTGCTATCCTCAAATACAAATACCGTACTCATAAAGCGTCTATCCGTTGATTCAACCGTGTTCCAATGGGTCTAAGATACCCAACCTGGAGGACAAATCCATCAACTTCCATCCAAAGTCCGCATCACCACGGTTGACAAGAGATTATAATTTTGCTAATTGAGAGCGATCGCCTCGCAAGGGTGCGCGGAGAGACTGGAGCAGCAGCACAAGCTAATCATCGTAGGGTGGGCAGGGTCTGCAAATTTCAGAAAATCAGTTGTTTTCGTGTTGCAGTGCTGTGAACTGTGTGTTATTTTAGGGGACAAGAATTTTAACCTTGTTATTGGCAAAAAAGATGACTTCAACACTGACGCAACTAAAGTTCGTGCAACCCGACTCAATCGGTGCAACATCAAAAAAAATTTTGACTAAAGTCATGAATTACGATTTATCAGTAATTCGAGACAAGTTCTTAAAAGATAATCCAGAATTATCTCCTGGTTTAGAGGGTATTGAGTTACTTTACCGTCAATATATGTATCTTTGTGCTGTAAAGCCTAAAAATCTGTTATTAGGGGTTCCCTCAAATGAGGTCGATCTATTTTGGCATTGTCATATTCTACATACTCAGTTATACCAAGATTTTTGTGCTGAGATCGCTGGGTATTTTATTCATCACGATCCATATGGTGCGTCGATGAGTAATCAAGATAGAAAGATTTCCCATGACAACCTTTTACATCTGTTTAATATTCATTTTGAAAATACAACCTTTCCAGAAAAAATAGTTTCTGATTGCGGCGCTCATTTTTCTGATTGTGGCGCTCATTTTTCTGATTGCGGCGCTCATTTTTCTGATTGCGGTGCTTAGGTGTCTTGATTGGTCTTTGCTAATTGATGACTCCCACCTTACTGCTATATTTTTGTTGATTACCAGACTTGATATCAGATGGCGGCCGAATTAAATTTAACTCATTCATCAAGAGCCGTCACACCCATGAGGGAAAGCCCGTAGTGCGAGCATCTTGCTCGCTACCTTTCCCCATTCCCCGCCTTGTTGGGAGTGCGAGCATCTTGCTCGCTACCTCTCCCCATCACCCCATCCCCCCATTCTCACTAGGGAAATTCAAAAGCTAGGGAGCGAGACGCTCCCACTCCTTTTTTCAGAATCTCAAACAATATTTCACAAATGAGCCGGAAAGATCGTCTTATTAAGAGGAACATCATGGACTGATTACCCCTTAAGATTTTTCCTTGGTAATGAAACTGAATTTCCTGAGCCGCATAACCTCCAGTCTCACCAGCCTTGTACTCGCCAACTGTCTATTATTAGGAGCCGCAGCCCGCGCCAATATTTCCATTTCTCCCCTGGTGGTAGAAACCCAAGTGAACCGAGGGCAAGCCACAGGAAGCATCACCGTCTCGAACCTCACATCAGAAGAATTTCGCGCCCGCGTCTACAGCGCCCCATTTACCTACAATGCAGAAGAAGGATTTCAAATCTTAGACTCTAGCCCTCAAGACTTAAGTCCCTACCTGCAATTTTCTCCGCGAGAACTACAAATTCCAGGGACAGAACAACGTCGCATCCGCTTCATTGCCCGATTTCCTCCCAGTTTACCCGATGGAGAATATCGAGCCATCCTCTTTACCGAAAACCTCAAAGCCACCATTCAAGAAGAAACCGATTCCACGGGGGATATCGTTTTTCGGACAACCATCGTGCCCCGAATTGGAGTCGCCGTTTATGTCCGCAAAGGGAATATTTCCCATGAGCTAACCCTCGACAGTGCCCGATATAATCCAGAGTCCAAAACCCTGGACTTACTCGCCATAAACACCGGAAAAGCGAGCGTCATTTTGCAACCAGAATGGACACTGAAAAAAGAGGGTCGAGAAATAAATCGCGGTCGAAATGAAAGTATCACCGTGATTGCCGAAGGTTCCCGCTATATACCCATAGACTATTCTACCGATCGCGAACAGACTTTGGAACCCGGAGACTATGAACTTTCTGGGCAATTAGGTTGGGGCGTGAATTTCAGTAATAAAATCGACTTTTCCGTGAATTTTACCGTTCCTGCGACTGCTGAATCCAGGATTTTCCCTCTTCCGAGTGACCTCTAGATCCCCCTGAGCCAACCTTAAAAAGGGGGGAAGAAGAAAGTTCCCCTTTTTAAGCGGGGAAGAAGAAAGTTCCCCTTTTTAAGCGGGGAAGAAGAAAGTCCCCCTTTTTAAGGGGGATTTAGGGGGATCAAAATGTCCCATATAAAGCGCAAAAACTGCTGTAATAGCGCAAAAAAATGTAATGAAAAAGTCGATAAAAGTCTTCAAATTAATCGGTTGTTTGCAACTAATCTTTTTGAGTGAATGTATTGGGCTACCGCAAGCAACTCTTGCCGCCACCATGCCCACCACAGCTCTCACAGAAAGCACCCCAAATTCCCAGCAGACTCTGTTTATTGTCGGCTTAACCGTAGGCAGGCGAAACGTTAATGCTGGGGTATTAGTGCGCGGTGAAGTTGACGATACAGAAGCCATCAACTTTGACGATTGGCTGGTTCCTTATAATGCTATTTTAGAAGCCTTAAACTTTACTTCTGAAGTGGTGGAAGAGGACACCGTTGAATTAAGATCGCCCTTTAAGGTCGTGCAACTGAATCTGAATGACTTACAAACAGACCCCGAATTAGGATTAGTCCTTTCCGTGGCCCAAATGAGAGAATTATTGGCCATTCCCATTGAATTTGATTGGCGAGAATATGCTATTGTTTTTCAAGTACCGGAAGTTCGCAACCCTCGCAGAACTCGCCGTCAAGATCGCCAAATTGTCCTTGAAGGATTGCCCCAAATTTCTGCTCCTAACTTTAATATCAGTGGGGTGCAACAGGAAGTGAACTCAACCGGAATAGGAGAGAATACGATTAACAACCGAGGGCAATTTTCGGCCGTGGGAACCCTGTTCGATAGCAGTTGGTTTTTGCGCTTGAATCAACGGGACTTTAGCCAAAGCGAAACTTGGCAATTGTCGGAATTACAGTTCCTCAGACAAAGGGATTCCGCCGACTATTATTTGGGGTCACAGCCGACATTTTGGCGCAGTCAAAGTGGGGGAGAGTTTTGGGGATTTACGACTATTCAACGTCGAGGATATATTCCGTTTCCCATTCTGAGAAATAATGGTGGGGCAAACCCGGAGCAACGACTGCAACCGGAGTCGGTGACGGCAACCATAACCGGTCAAGCAAAACCGGGAACGGTTGTGCAATTAGTGAACAATTTGCAGACTGGAGAATTGCTGGCTGAACAAGTTGTGGATGATTCGGGAGTTTATCGGTTTAATGCGGTGAGAGTGGGACGAAGTTTTGATACTCAATATTATGTTTTACTCTATCCAAATGGTTCTTTGGCTGAGGAACCGATTATTGAGGAAGCGCGATTTAGTGTATTGCTGGAACAATTACCCGCAGGTACATCGGCATGGGTGGTTTCTACGGGGTGGAAGCGTCAGTTAAACGTTGATGAATTTTGGGGCGATTTTACTGATTTTAATGCGGGAGTGACCAGTCGCTGGGGACTCTCGGAGGATTTGACGGTGGGTTTGGGGGCATTTTACGATCTGGGGATGAATGGATTGGCGGAAATTTTTTATCAACCCAAAGGGACTCCATTTATTGCGTCAATCTCTGGCATTCTTGGAGAAGAGACAGATATTGATATTAATCTGGTTTGGGATGGTTATCCGAATTTTCTGGCAAGTTTAAGTAGCGATTTTGAGGATACGCGCTATTCCTTAGATTGGAAATTTTTACCTCAATTGAGATTGATTGCTAATGGTACATTTGGCGATCTTGGGAATTTTAGTTTACAGTATTTTTCTGGTGGCTTAAATTCTTCTACTCTGGCTCGGTTGAATGTGGATACGGAGGGGGAGTTGAGTTGGAATCTGAATCAACAGTTGGGGCGGCTTTATCTGTTTCATCAGGGAAATAAGAGCAGTTCTTTGTCGGATTTGTCTTATCAGTTTACGCCGTCTCATCATGGGGTTTTAAATTATCGGACGTTGCATGGTTCTAGGAATGATTATTTGCTGTCAGCATTCTGGCGCTACAGATCGCCCGATCGCACTTATTTTGGCGAGACCTTGTGGCAAAGTGAGTTAGGCTACCAAGTCGGATCTCAGGGCGGTGGCTTTTATGTCAATGCATCCACCGCCATTTTACCGGGAATTGCCCTAGAGGTGCGCTATGAAGGCATCTCTCTAACCTCCGATCGCAGTCAGTTTCGCCTGCAACTGGTGTCGAGTTTAGGGTTGCAACAAGGTATTCGTCCCGGCGATCGCCAATTGGAGCGCTTACGCACCGCAGGCGGCTTGTCGATTCAGCCCTTTTACGATCGCAACAACAACGGCAAACGGGATCGTAATGAAGAGATTTATACCGATTCCTCCGAGTTTCTGATCCTCAATAACCAACTGGTAGAACCCTGGGAAATTGAAGTAAAAGGCGATCGCTTCCTTCTCCCCCTTCCCCCCGCCACCTATTGCCTCGACTTAGAAGCCGCAGGATTTCCCCCCGACTTCCAGCCTTCAGTCAAAAGCTGGGCAGTAGAAGTCGTCGAAGGCAGTTTTACCCCCCTGATGATTCCCTTGCAACCCTCCTATACCCTTGCCGGAGTCGTCACCGATAGCCAAGGCAACCCCATTGCCGGAGCCAGAGTAGAAGCCTTCTCCAGTGACGGAACTTCAGCCAGTTTATCCATTACCAACACAGCCGGAGTGTATTATCTAGAACAATTGCGAGAAGGCTCCTATCAACTCAAAGTCAATGGTGATGGGGCGATCGAACCCAACACCATTACCATCGAGCCGAATTCCGAAACCCTATTGGAATTAAACTTACAGCAGTTAGAGCAGTAATGAGTCGCGCACAGTTGCCCTCATCCCCCTACCCCCTTCTCCCACGGGCGCTGCCCTGCTTGCCCTGAGCGAAGTCGAAGGGAGCGAAGTCGAAGGGAGAAGGGGGAAAAGTCCCTCTCCCGTGGGAGAGGGATATAGGGAGAGGGCATGATTTCCCTTATCCTCCTGCCCACCCTACGATGATTTGCTACTCTTGGTCTAACAAAACTCGCAAAAACAGCATCGGAGTTAAAACTTGCGTGCCATGGTAATATTTCAGCGACAGCAAATGGTTATCGACAGACACCAAATAATCGGCTTTCGCTTCATAAGCCGCCGCTAAAAATTTATTATCATCTGGGTCAATATCATCAAGGTAAGTGGCTTCATACACTCCAGGAATATGCAGGGCGATCTCTATAATCTCTGTGAGTAAATCTTCAATATCTGCTAAATTAACCTGCTGCCTAATCAACCTTGTAGCAAGTTCTTCAAGCAAAAGTGGAGCCATGACTAAACTAAAACGTCCCTCACGCCATAACGTTAAAATATGCCGAGGACTACTTTGACGGGTTGGACGAAGCATAGCAGCCACAAATACAGAAGTATCAATGACAACTTTAAGCATCAATCTTCATTCCATTTCGAGAAGATTTTGATTGTTCAAGTTCTAATCCAATGCGATCGACAGTTGCCTCAAAATCTGCCCAAATTTCTTCAGCCGGACGCGGTGGCATTGCTGAGGCGATCGCAAATGCCTTGTCGATCAATTCTTTCGCTTGACGGAGTTCTTCTGCACTTGGGGGAGTCGGATCGACTTCGATGCCTTCCCACTCTAAGAGCAACACATCATTGGGCGTACATTGAAAAAAATTACACAATTTCGCCAGAGTATCAAAGGCGATCGCCTCTGCCGAACCCTTCTCTAATTCCCTGATTTGCTCTAGGTCAATTCCCGTGACTTCGGCAATCTCTTCATTACTAACATTGCCGTAATTTTTCTTGAGTTGAGATAACTGACTTTTGACTTTCATATCATTCCCAAAAATTCCGTTATTTGTTCACTTATTCTACGATGATTCGCTGTCATTGCGAACTTACAGCAGTTAGAGCAGTAATGAGTCGCGCACAGTTGCCCTCATCCCCCTACCCCCTTCTCCCACGGGCGCTGCCCTGAGCGAAGTCGAAGGGAGAAGGGGAAAAAGTCCCTCTCCCGTGGGAGAGGGATATAGGGAGAGGGCATCCCTCCATCAATCCAGAAAATACATCCTCAACTTTTCAGTCAACATCAAGCGTCCCTCAGAAACCCGCTTGCGGACATTCGTATAGGAAAGCTCCTGCTTTTCAGCAATCTCTTTATAGGACAGCGCCCCATAGTAATGTAAAATAAACGTCTCCCGAATGCGATCGGGTAAACTTTGGATCGCCTTTTCGATCATCTTCCGCGCTTCAGCTTCTTCCAGACTCATATTTCTATGCTCTTGCATCGGCGATAAAATTCGGGCTTCATCCAATCGATCGAAGGATACTATCTTATTCTTGCTCCGATTTTTTTTACGCTGCATATCAATACAGACATGATGAGTTGTTTTATACAAATAAGACTTAAAATTATAGATATTTTCCGGATTATCACCCATTTTTTTCCATGCTTTCAACATAGATTCAGAGAGGGCATCCTCCGCATCCATCACATTACCGCCCATCCATTTTAGGCAACAATAATAGAGACCATCTCGATGTTTTTTCCATTCTCGCCAAAACCAAATGTGTTTTTTTTTACAAAGCTTGTCAGGGTGAGGGCGATCGCCGCAATTAACAGGTGAATTCTCTAACATTTTCATCATTCATCACAAAACTAACAGTATTCACATAGTAAAAACCCCTGATCTAATTGTATTGATCTTTATCAAAGATGCTATAAAAAGTATCCTATCCCCATAAATGTGGTTTTCACCTCATTTACTCTGATTAAAAGAGCCGTAGAGAGAAAAATCATCACACACTTTTGCGAATGGATTACGGTTATTATTGCTAAACCTATCACGTCAACATCAGAGTCGCCTTGATTGAGATCACACTTGTGATGACAGTTACAATAACCTTTCTCCAAATTAATAAGTAACGCACCCAATCCATCTCGAAGCCGGTCGTCCAGTGGTCATTGGTATTTTGCATAAAGGCTCAACTCAGTTCGTAGTAAGCACTTTAGTAGATTGTAAGTGCCCTGCGCTGTCGCTAACGCACCCTACTGTCGTGACTAAAATAGGGCAATAGGTTGCCCGGAGTGCGTTAGGGAAAACAACAGCGAGCAAGATGCTCGCACTACAATCGATTGCTATCAACATTTGCCCTCATCCCCCTACCCCTTTCTCCCACGGGAGAGGGATATTCCTGCGGACATGAAAGGGAGAGGGCAAAAAGGGCATTAACTCAAAAATTTCACAAATTCACCCCCACAAACGTCTTAAAGATAGAACACCCTAACCATAGATATAAAAATCTCAACCATGAACACTATCCGTTTTGCCCTCGCAAGTGCCCTGGCAATCCTCAGCGCTGTAGCCTTTGCTCCCAAAGCCCAAGCCCAAAACAGCACAACCGTCAACTTCAATGGGAATGTGACCAGCTCCTGCACGTTTACTAACGTTGCCAATGGTACATTGCAGCAGCCCAGTGCTACGGCTGAATACCTGATGGCTGAACCTGTATCGAACACTGGTCAAACAGGGCTTCTAACAGTCAACTGTACAGGCCCTAGCAATCTCTCTATCAGCCCCCCAGTGAAACTTCAGGCTCCGCATGGGTTCAACCCCGATATTGTTCAAGCTGTTTTATACAACGACACAGGGTCTGAGACTACAACCAATGGCAATGGCCAGTTTAGCAACAGTTCTCCGTGGAATAGCTCTACAACACCAATATCTGCTACTAATAACAGTACTTATAGGGTCGGTATGGTTGTGGGCAAAATCGTATCTTTTTTATCTTCTACATTGATATCAAAACGGTAAACAATGCCCTTACAGAATCAATCCCATCCCCCAGCTCAACTCTTACGGACAGACCGAGAAAAGATCGACCGAATTAAAGCAGCCACGGCATCGGACAATATAAACAAAGCCCCCGATAATCCCGCAACAAATATTATAGGCAAACCCATTTGGTATACGATCCTATCCATTTATGCAATTTTGTTAACCTTTACTGGATTTGTCACCTTCTTTTACAATAACGGTTTTGCCTCTCGTCAGGAGCATATTGAACAACTCGATCTAATTACCACCCCTGAAGAATTAGACCTCTATACTCAGATGATCGCATCAGAAGTTCAAAATATAGAAGCCATCAACAACATGGCCAATCAAGCCTTTAACGTTGTCCTCGGCTCATTACTAGGCTTTTTATCAGCCACTTTAACCACCTTAGAAGATACCGATGAAAGCGATTTTTGATTAATATTATATTTATTTAAATTAAGTTATCCGTAGGGGCGGGTTATACCCAAATTTTGTAGACTGACAACTATTTTTGTATTCATGTCCGCTTGCGGAAACCCCCCTCCCCACTCTTTAGCTTCTGCTCCCCTTCTCCTGCGGGAGAAGGGGTAGGGGGATGAGGGGCAACCATTACATAACTCACTAAATGCCCTCTCCCTAATCCCTCTCCCACGGGAGAGGGACTATATGCTCCCCTTCTCCTGCGGGAGAAGGGGCTGGGGGATGAGGGGCAACCATTACATAACTCACTAAATGCCCTCTCCCTAATCCCTCTCCCACGGGAGAGGGACTATATGCTCCCCTTCTCCTGCGGGAGAAGGGGTAGGGGGATGAGGGGCAGCCATTACATAACTCATTTAGGTTTACTATATAACAGTAAAAAACCTGATAAATTCAGAAAACGGGTAGTATTTACGTCTCCTTAATAGCGTTTACAACCCAATTAAGCCCATGAAATACATGAAAGCCAAGGCAAACACGAAACTGAAGAAATTGCCTCTAGAAGCCGGTCAACTGAAACCCGAACAAATCGTGGATGTTCCAGCCGGAAAAAGTTATGGCTTTGAAGCCCTAGAAGCGGCCGATAATGGTCATATCAAAGTCACCTTAGCTGCCAATTCGGGCACATTCTATGTTTTTGCTAAACATTGGGACGGTTTAAGCTTAGATCCAGAACTCACCCTAATTACCCAAGAGCAAGCAGAGCAATTATTTGGCAATCCCATCTATCCAGAAGAACTCAAAGATCTCAACCATTGCTTGCATGTTTATCAAATCAATACCAAAGATAGATTATTTCACTTCCTCAGCCAAATTGCCCATGAGTCCGGTGGCTTGAAGTATCTCAAAGAACTTGGTGATGGCTCATATTTAGAAGGAAGAGATGATTTAGGAAATATTAACCCAGGGGATGGGCCAAAATATAAAGGTGCTGGGGCAATCCAATTAACAGGACGCAGCAACTATCAAGCCTTTTGTAACTTCAGGGGCGATGCAAAAATCATGGAAGGCTGTGATTATGTTGCCAAAAATTATCCCTTTAGCAGTGCCGGTTTTTGGTGGCAAAATAACCGCATGAATGAATTGTGCGATCGCGGTGCAACCGTTGAAGAAGTCACCCAAGCCGTAAATGGTGGCTATAATGGCTTGGAAGACCGCAAACATTACTACCAAAAAGCCAAAAGTATTCTCTCTCAACGGAGTTTCAAGAAAATTTTGCTTGATGTTCCCTGGTTCCCCCAAACCGATAACTATATAGATCCCACGGGAACCTGTAATGCCTCTTCCTGTGCCATGTGTTTAGAGTATTTCCGCCCAGGAACTTTACCCGGAAAACAGGGAGATGATGCCTACCTAAAAGTCGTTTGTCAATATGGAGATAGCATCGATCATACCGTTCAAGGACAAGCCTTATCCCATTTCGGCCTGAACAGCAGTTGGCATATCAATCTCGATTTTGAGGATGTCTATCGAGAACTCGAAGCAGGTCGTCCAGTGGTCATTGGTATTTTGCATAGAGGCACAACTGAAAATCCTTCTGGATCTGGACATATTATTGTTGTGCGCGGACGCACTGAAAACGGTGATTTTATTGTCAACGATCCCTATGGTTCTATACATGATAATTACAAGGGTGCAGTTGAAAATGGTCGTAGTGCTATTTACAGTCGCTATGAAATGAAATATCGCTGGACTGCTGATGGGCCGGGAACCGGTTGGGGGCGATTCTTTCAACCCTGTCGTGACTAAAATAGGGCATTAAGGTAGGGTGGGTTAGGCGGCTAAAACCTAGGCTCTGACAGCAATCTCTCAATCCGCCGTAACCCACCATTTTAGGGTTGTCAAGGCACTACTGTCGTGACTAAAATAGGGCATTAAGGTAGGGTGGGTTAGGCGGCTAAAACCTAGGCTCTGACAGCAATCTCTCAATCCGCCGTAACCCACCATTTTAGGGTTGTCAAGGCACTACTGTCGTGACTAAAATAGGGCATTAAGGTAGGGTGGGTTAGGCGGCTAAAACCTAGGCTCTGACAGCAATCTCTCAATCCGCCGTAACCCACCATTTTAGGGTTGTCAAGGCACTACTGTCGTGACTAAAATAGGGCATTAAGGTAGGGTGGGTTAGGCGGCTAAAACCTAGGCTCTGACAGCAATCTCTCAATCCGCCGTAACCCACCATTTTAGCGCGGTCATGGGACTACTGGACTGTTTCAGCTAAAATAGGGCAATAGGTCTCCCAGAGTGCGTTAGGGAAAACAACAGCGAGCAAGATGCTCGCATTACATCGATTGTTATCAACAGTTGCCCTCATCCCCCTACCCCCTTCTCCCACGGGAGAAGGGGAAAGAGAGCATCACAAAACATTTCACAAACTCACCCCCACAAACGTCTTATAAATAGGACACCCTAACATACTCATAAACATCCCAACCATGAAAAACCGTCATCTCGCCCTCGCAAGTGCCCTGGCTATCCTCGGTGCTGTAACCTTGGCTCCCAAAGCCCAAGCCCAAAACAGCACAACTGTCAACTTCAATGGCACTGTGAGCAGCACCTGCACGTTTAGTAACGTTCAGAATGGTACATTGGTGCAGCCCAGTGCCACGGCTGAATACCTGATGGCTGAAAGTTATCTCAGCAATACTGGTACGTCAGGGTCTGTAACAGTCAACTGTACAGCCCCTAGCTCTCTTTCTATTAGTGCCCCAGTGAAAATTCAGGCCCCGGCTGGGTTCAACCCCGATATTGTTCAAGCAGCTTTATTCAACCCCGCGTTACCCGTGTTCACAACAAATGGCAACGGCCAGTTTAGCAACAGTTTGCCGTGGAATGCCCCTACAACAACAATACCTACTGCTAATAACAGTCCTTATGAGGTCATGATGGTTGTGGGCAAGAATGCTAATGCCAATGGCTTACCTGCTGGGACTTATGAGTATCAAGTCACAGTGACGGCGACCCCTAACTAGCTTCTCTTGTAGGGTTTTCATTAAACTATAGCAAACCTAAATGAGTTATGTAATGGCTGCCCCTCATCCCCCTGCCCCCTTCTCCCGCAGGCGCTGCCCTGAGCGAAGTCGAAGGGAGAAGGGGGAAAAAGTTCCTCTCCCGTGGGAGAGGGATATTCCTGCGGACATGAAAGGGAGAGGGCAAAAACGACATCAACACTCACCCTCATCCCCCTGCCCCCTTCTCCCGCAGGCGCTGCCCTGAGCGAAGTCGAAGG
>NZ_JAQOSO010000057.1 GCF_030068505.1 Roseofilum capinflatum BLCC-M114 | reverse complement strand
GGGGCGATCGCCGATTATAAAACCTGCAACGAACTTGCCCCTAACTTCGCCTTTGCCCTCGCCAGTCAAGCCCTCGCCACCTACGAACTCGGCGAAACCGAACAAGCCATCAAAATGATGCGAAATCTCAACCGCAAATATCCCCAATTTGCCGACATGCGAGCCGCCTTAAGTGCCGCCTTATGGGTAGAAGGCAAACAAGGAGAAGCCGAAAGTAACTGGGTAGCCGCCGTCGGTTTAGACTCTCGGTATAAAGATATGGATTGGGTGAAAAACATCCGCCGTTGGCCTCCAACTATTACAGAAGCCTTAGAGCGATTTTTAAGTCTTTCCTGATGGAGGCTCTAACAGATACCCTAGAATTAGGCGATCGCAAATCCAGTATGGGGGCGAATGTGTGGCGGGTGAAAGGCTAAAACAATATCCGATTTGGGCACGCCCGCTTCTAGCAATTTTTCCGTGATTCCATCTTCAATCCCATCGCGGTGAATCCAGATTTTTCCGTCAATAATCTGGGCATGGGTAATCATCCCATGAACCCGATGTTTTCCATCCCAACCGATAATCACTAACATAAAATGATGGTTTGTCCAATCAGCAATGACATGGCTCTTAATATCACCATGACTATAAGGAATTTGGGCATAGTAGTCTAGAATTTCTTGGATCAGTTGACCATATTTATTTACTCTATCCATTGGCTTATCTCCTGTGATGTTTCATCAAATGTCAATACTTTAACTTGATTGGTACGAATAGCAATTTGAGCTATTTTTTCCTCAAAAAAATCAAAATAAACTAAATCCGAAACGGCTAAATATAGCTTACGATCTTGATGAAGAGGTGATTCTTGCATTAATCCTCTGTAAAGCACATATTGACCCAGAGCATTTTCTAAATCTTGTACAGGAGATGGACGCACAAAACTTTTTATCTCTACAGCAATTCTTTGGTTATCTTTTTCAGCAGCTAATAGTTTTTCTGCGCCCAGATCTACATAAACCATTCGGCCTCCGACGGCTAAGGACAGTGGATCATTGGTAATTGTCCAGCCATCCTTGATTAAAGCCGTTTTTACTGTTTCGTGGTAGGTATCTTTCGCCATTCTTATTGTAGTGATAAAATACAGTTTTTAATCACGATACCCCATAACCCGTATAGGGACGCACTTCTGGGGGTTGAAAGCCTAAAACAATATCCGATTTTGGCACACCTGCTTCTAATAACTCTTCCGTCACTCCATCCTCAATACCATCGCGCTGAATCCAAATTTTACCATCAATAATCTGAAGATGAGTAATACAACCATGAACGCGGCGTTCTTGCTGCCAACCAACATCAAATAATAAAAAGTGATTGCGCTCTCGATCGATAATCACATGCTCATCGATTTCTCCATAGGAGTAAGGCATGTCAGCATGTCTTCTGAGGATTTTTTCAATGGTTTCTCGATAAAATTCTAGTTTATCCATTGGACAACCTCCTCAACTTTAGGATTAAATGTTAAGATTTTAAGGTTATTGAGTTCTATGATTAATTGCGGAAGTGCTTCAGTAAAGAAATCAGAAAACACCTTTTGAGGAATGGCAATATACAATTTACGATTAAGTTCCAGCTTTTCTAAAACTTGAGAATAAAGAATATATTGACCTAATGCCTGTTCTAAATCTTTGATGGGAGAAGGATTTAAAAAGCTTTTGATTTCTATGGCAATACGCTCTCCCTGTTTTTCGGCTGCTAACAGTTTTTCGGCTCCCAGATCGACATAGGTCATCCGACCGCCAAACTTTAATCGGAGGGGATCGTCTGTAATTGTCCAGCCATCTTTGATTAAAGCTGTTTTCACCGTTTCGTGATAGATGTCTTTTGCCATTTCTATTTTGTCGATTAAGTTCCAGTTTTTCTAAAACTTGGGAATTAAAGAATATATTATCCCGTCGGAATAGAGAGAGGTTTGCCATTATCACTCGCTCCAATTTGCAACAAGAAGGGAACAGCTATCTGCGCCCATGCTGGAGGAGAAATATAACCCGCCGCTTTTTCTGCCCCATAAATATATTCTAAGGTATCGGTATGAATAGTTCCCGGCCAAAGGGAAACGGCTGCCATGCCTGATGGTAACTCTTGGGCTAACGCTCCCGTTAAGCCCTCGATCGCCCATTTACTGGCACAATAGGGGGCAGCATTAGCGGCCGTGTAGCGACCCCAACGGGCACTAAAGTTAACAATTACACCCCGTTTTTGGGTGACCATTGCTGGGACAAAATGGCGAATAATGTTGGCTACCCCTTTAATATTGACATCAATCACGCGATCGAATTCTTCAGTTGAAATCTCCCACAGAGGAATACGTTGGTGGGGAATAGCAGCACTGTTAATGAGTAGATCGGGGGGTTCATATGCGCCGAGAATCTGTTGACTCCAGGCACTTACTGCGAAATCGTCAGTCACATCAACTGTGGTAAAGTTATGGGCTTGACTAAAATGCCCATTGAGTTCTGCAATCGATTGCTGGTTACGAGCGCAACCGATCACCCGATGTCCGGACTGGATAAATTTCTCGGCCATGGCGCGACCGAGACCCCGACTTACTCCAGTAATTAAAATTAGTTTAGACATAAAAAATCTATTTTAGGGATTGAGAAAGAAGCCTTCACTGGAATTATAAAAACCCGTATCGATAAATTGCAAAGCATCCTCGATGAGGTATTCAACGGTCTGTTTTCTTTCTGGATTATCTTCTTTTTTGCGCCATTGAAAATAGAAGGCACGCAAAAAGTTTTGCAGATTTCGATACGCACAGAGTTTCTCAGTCGGATCGGTGAGAATTTTTCGCCAAGGATGATTCTCAAAGTCATCCCAAACGAAGCGACCTGATGGACGACGCAGATCCGGTTCAATTAATCTGTTGAGCCAAACCTTGATTTGCTTGATCGCCAGCCGATCCTGTTGGCAAATGCTGACGGCCGCTCTGGCCAGTCTCTCTTCTTCGGAATGGAGATAAACGGATGACACGGGTTGTCGCAATTTGCTGGCGATCGCATCTAACAGTCGTATTAGATCTGACTCATTGAGATAGGAATTGAGGCTAAGAAGGGCTAAAGAGTCGGCTACATGGGCCATTCCGTGGGCCCAGCCTTTCTCCCCACCCACATAGCCTCGTAAATCTTGCTCTTGCTCCAGATAGGTTAAATAGAGTTCCATGCGATCGCGGATTTCGCCCTCATCTAGGTAAGGATGGTGGCGATGGAAGTCCGTTAAGTCATTCAAGAGTAAAATAGAATACGTCCGCAAAAACACGCGATCGCTTTCTGCTTCACCCAGACCTATCTGGATATTACGTTTCGGCTGCTCTGCCAGCTCCAGCATCTCTGCCTGACTATAGTGGGTGCGATCGTGCCATCCCCAGATCCAGGCACTCAACGTCATATAGCTGCGATCGCGCAATTCCCATTTTACTGCCCCCAAATTCGCCATCAGCTTAGGAGTTAGTTCGGCAACCTGATGGCGATCGGGAACCGCAAATCTATTCTCGACAATTGATTTTAAAAACTCTACATCCATCTAACCTTCTAGCTTAACTCATTGGGGATATTTTGTTGTTTTTTCGCTAAAATTGCCACATACTCCAAAGATTTCCCATTAAAAAAACAGCGATGAATATAGGTTTGAGTCGCCTGCACGTTTAAGTAACCTTTTGCCACTAATTGACGGTAAAAATAAACAAATTCAGGACAATTATCCTCACACTCGTAACTCGTCTTTGCCACATTAAACAAGACCCAGCCTTTATCCTTAATTAAGTTCATCCCCGTGACAAAAGCTTTGACTGGAATATGACCTTCACTCAATGCTGAACAACAAACAAAACCATTTAAATCTTTCTCCTTCAGAAAATTGCAAGTTGACTCTGATAATTGAGTCATATCTTCCACAAAATAATCTTCATAGACTCCCGGACAATCTCTTCGACAAGCTTCAGCCGCTTCAGGAACAATATCAATCCCAATAATAGAGGTTACTCCCACTTGGGCAGCCGCTTGACCAAACAATCCACTACCTGCCCCTAATTCTAATAGTCTTAAATCCTCAACTGACTCGCCACTATTATTTAAATTCTCAGTCAACAAAGTCGTCATCACTTCAGGAGAGCGATAGGCAAGTTTCTCTAAAGCCAAATAGTTATAAAGCCCAGGAATTCGATAAACTTCTGCATAATCATGGAGCTTTAATCGCCGCTCTTGACCATTTTCCGTAATAAAAAAATACTCCTCATTAATGGGTAAATCCTTGATATTATCCGGTAAGCGAACTTCAAAACTACTTGACATTTTTCTTTTTTTATGTAATTTTTACTTAAGGGGCAATACAGAAATCACTATACCAATAGCTCATTGGCTTGACCCAAAAATTCTTGGCATAACCTTCACTAACCGCTTCACTACTTTCTCGATACAGCAAAGAGGGAGAATTATCAACGACATAGAATGTATGTCCTTGCTCATCTTGATAGATTGGATCTTCGATTTTAGTTGCGCGAGTCCCTTCAATAGCTCGACCGGTATCGGCCGCAGCATCAATAATCCAACCCGTAGATTTCATCGCATCTAACATCTCCAAAGTGACAATCGGTGCATCTCCCTGACTAATTTCCACTGTATTAATAAAAATATCATAATCTTGAAATTCTTGCCGTACTAGATCGATATTACTGCGGCGACGTAACAAAGGATCAATTCCTTGACTTCCTAAAAATTTCAAAACTCCATAAGCCACATTGCCTCCACCAAATACAGCCACTCGATCGTTTTGGGTAATTCCCCCGCGCAACATAGTCGCTTGCATCATGGAAGCATAACCGGCAATTATACTATTCTTGTGAGTAATATCTCTAGGAATATTTAGGGTTTCTACTTTTCCTTGAGTCACTCGCATCGAGAGCCGATTCGTCACATCAAAGAGTCGGATATTTTTCGCTTCAGCACAATGTTCCCTAAAATGTCTTCCCGATGCACCAAAGGGATGAATCCAACCGACTAGAGTTTGATTTTCTCTAAAGTATTGATAATCTTGGGGTTGGGGGACTTTAATACAGTAAATGACATCGGCCCAAGCAAAGAGACTTTCGCGAGAATAGCCCGCACCTTCTCCATAAGCTCCATCAGAAATATCTAAGTTTTTCCCATAGCCGCGTTCAAATCTGCGCTCGTCTTCTGGACTGCAATAATAGAGATGTTGTGGCAGTAAACCAACTCTTTTTTCGTTAAGAAAACTGGGTTTAATATAAGCGATTTTCATCATCGATTCTCCAAGAATTTAATTTCGATATTTTTATTCGTGATTTTTAAAATTCTTTTTGCCAACAAAGAAGTTCCAATCAACATAGCCCGAACTGAGCTTTCGATTTCCTAGGGCTGGATCGAAACCAGTTCTTCCATGCAGAACTCTAAAATTTTGGAAGAGCAAACAGTCATGGTTTCTGAGTCGAAACTGATATTGATACTCCAGTTTTTTGAGATAGGAGAAAAAAGTATGATAGGCTTGGTAGAAATCTTCTAATTGCTCAAAGGGTAAATGAGGTCTACAGTTTCTTTTGCTAAAGCGCACTGTGGTTAAATTTCCATCGCGATCGCACTCCAAAATCGATGCAGTATTACAAAAACGATACCCATGCCTGCGATCGAGCAACCAATATTGTACCGGTGTGTCTCGCAAACGTTGAAAATAGTGTGGATAATCTTGGCGAAAGTCTTCTGTTACTCGGAAACCATCGACCAATGTCGATTCACCGCCTGAGTTTTGATTTTCTACACAATATAGAAACTGAGCCAGGCGATGCCCTCCCCAGTAACTGAGATCGTTATGGGGGGGTAAGGGACAGCCATCACGGGTTTCTTGAACTTGCTCTCTAGTTTCTAGAGGCATGATTTTCCCGTAATCAGCGTTATAAATGGGGCCGACAGATGAAAGAAAATCTTCTAAGTTTTCTGGAGAGATATTCTCTAATACCACAAATCCGAGACTGAATAATTGCTCCATCCAAATCTCATTATCAACGGTTTGAGCGTTATAGGTTTGGGGTGGAGTAGATTCTAATGTTGCTCTATCCCATAAAATCGAGGGGTCTGAGTCGAGTTCGGGTTGAGGATCGTAGCTATTTCTGAGCAACCACTCTACGGAAAATACGCTGCGGTGAGCGGGGGTTTCATCCCAGTCAATGGTTAAGGTCTCTTCATTCAAGTCTATGGATAGAGGTTGGGGGTTTTCTGGGCGATCGCTAATATTTGGATCGTAGAGTTGCTGATACGGAGCTGCATAGCGACAACTCGGACAATTTTCTCGCAACCAGATATAATGAAAGCGTTTATTTCTAATGGTAATAAAGGACTTAGTTTGAGTCACGACCATTTTATTTTTCCTCAATTCAAGTTGACTTCACTAATTCCAGGGCGAAAAATTGGGTCGTTTTAACAGCTTTCGCCGGATATTGTTTGCTTTTTCATGAATTACTTCATAACTGTTTCCCACTAAATTGACTGTTGCCAAGGTAAAACCGCTAGGGCTGATTTCCGCAATTTCTTGTTTAGGATTGACTCTAATTTCTATATTATCAAATTTCTCGGCTAATTCAAAATCAAACAAGTTTTCAGCCCTATCTTTAGCAAATGTTGTTAGATAAAATATGCCTCCCACTAATCCATTCAGAGTAGGAGCTTTAGGTCGATCGCCCATGCCGATGGAAATTAGGGCGCTATAAGGATCGCCTTGATTCAAGCATTGACGATAGAGAGACGCAGATATGGGAATCATCCGCCCATTAATTTCCATGATTTTGATTTCTCCATTATCGCTGACGAAGAATTCTACATCAACAAATTGATTGTCAAAGCCATAATCTATTAAAGTTTTGACGATTTTTTTATAACTTTCTTTGAGTTTATCTTGAATCAATTGGGGTAAGGTTGAGGGAAAAGAATAGTCAGCAAAACAGTCAGGTTTGTTTGCATAATAATGACTGTCAGAAATGCCCCAGATTAATATTTCTCCATGACTCACGCATCCATCTACACAACATTTATAAGGAGAGTCAATATATTCTTCCACTAAGATGGGATTTTGTTTAATGAGGGGATAGCGATCGCCGTCTAAATAAGTTTCCAAAAACGGATTTAAATACTTGAGGTTATCGACTACAAATTCCTGGTAAAAGGCGATGGCATTTTGGGCTTCTTGTTCATTGGGGATTTTCATGATTGAGGATGAGCAAGCCCCCGTACAGGGTTTGAGCATCCAAGGAAAAGGAATGTCTATTGCTCGAACTGACTCGGATAAACTTTTATTCGGTTCTAACCAACAAAGGGTATAGTCACTCGATGGAAAATTGATTTTTTGATGGGTATAATATTTATGTAGACAAATGAAGGAAGAGTCAATACTCGGCCCTCGCAAATGCTCAAATTCTTGACTCAGTTGCGCTTGCAGTAGACTGGGAATATCACGAGTTGCTAATACAACTTTAATCTCATGCTGCTTAATATATTGGCGACACTCTTCCAAGAAGTTGATTACATCAAAATTTTGGCTAAAACCGCTTAATTCTAAGGGCGCATCCAGAAAATGGAATTGATATTTTTCTGCTTCAGGTATAGTCTGGCAGTTCAAGTAATCTATGGCTCTGGGACAGATGACTAAAATGGGAATGGATTCCATGATCTTTTCATCCGTTGTCTACTCTTCAAGATAAGGGCTATGATGGCCAGGTCGAGCAAAAATCTTGCATACCATGGGTTCAAAAAACTCTAATGGAAGTGTATCATAGTTGGGGTCAAAGCTATTCTGATCGTAGTGATGACAAAAATCAATCGTCGCTTGATAATAGGGATGTTCGCGATATTTTTCCCTAGCATAGCGGTCTAACCCTCGATGATGGCCCCAGTAATATTTGACAAAGATATCGTGATGTTGGACGATCCAACAGACTTTTTCAGACACATAGGGTTGAAGAATGGCAGCAGCTAGGGCAGCATGATTATAGGGGGCTAAGGTTCCGCCAATATCATGAACTAATGCGGCTACAATCATTTCTTCGTTTTCGTTATTCCGATAGGCTCTAGTCGCTGTTTGTAAGGAATGTTCGTAACGGGAAATTTGATAACCTTCATAGGCAGTGTTCAATTCTTTTAGGTTCTCTAAAATCCGTTGGGGTAGGCTTGAGGTATACTCTTCAAAGCTTTCACATAATAAATCGTAATCTTCGGCATCCCCATGCTCCATTGCTGTAAACTTAACTGTTTGCATCTTAAATAGAAGTCAGTGATTTTTGTTCTAAATTGTCCATCAAAGCTGATTTTTGATTCAAGAAAAAATCTTCAATTTTTCCTCTTTCGCGAATGAGGTGCATTGCTCCATTGCTATAGGCGACTTCTGCGGGATAGTTGTGGAGGGCAAAGTTAGTGAGGCTATGATTAAATCCATAGGCTCCACAATTATAGATGACCAGGCGATCGCCAATTTCGATATCTTCTGGAACCATCACATCTTCAACCATAATATCTAACGGTGTCGGCAGTTTGCCTCCCAGGGTGGCTTTCAGGGTTTTAGTGCCATGCTTCCCCAGCACTTCCATATATCTGCTGGCTGGCTTCATGGAGAGTCTTAACAGTTGGTGGACTCCACCATCTAAAATAATAAAGTGTTGACCTTGGGATTCTTTGATATCAACAACTTCGGTTACATAACACCCCGCTTCTCCTACCAAGTAACGCCCAATCTCAATAACACAGCTATATGGATAGGGATTGTTGTCAAAAATTTGTTGCAATTCTTTACCAAAAGAAGGCATATCAAATTCAGGATCGACCCAATTGTAGGGCACGCCAATGCCTCCCCCGAAATCAATCACGGAAATGGTATGACCTTGGTCATTGAGACGGTTGGCGATCGCGATCGTATTCCTCCAAGAAGCCAGCAATTGAGTATAGTCAAGAACATTACTTTCCGTAAAAATATGAATCCCTTTTAAGTTCAAATAGGGATAATCCGCGATCGCCATCATTGCTTCTAGAGCTTGAGCTTCATCCACCCCAAATTTACTGGCGCTAGTAGCGATAGTCTGAATTTTCAGATTTTGTTGCAAATCATTACCATCATTTTCCCCACAACTCATCCCTTTTTCGCGAATTTCGCAACTCTGACTCGTTCTATATAAGGGATTAATCCGAATCAAAACATCTTGTGTTCTTCCTTCTTGCTCTGCCAAATCATTCAACCGACGAGCTTCGTTGACTGACTCTAGCACAATCGTGCCTATCCCTGCTTGTAATGCCGATCTTAGCTCGGCGTTAGTTTTCCCCGGCCCTGTAAACGTAATTTTTTCCGGGGAAAACCCTGCTTTGAGCGCCGCATTCAATTCTCCGATGGAACTGATATCTGCCCCACCTCCTAACTGGGCCAATTTGTGGCAAATACTTAAATTACTATTTGCCTTCAGCGTATAGAGAACGGTGAAGTTTGTTGGCAGGGATGATTTTAGTTTAGTATATTGGCACTCTATTTTGCTAAAATCATACAAATACAAAGGAGTCTCATAGCCTTTAGCGGCGGCTGTGATTTCTGAATGAGAAAGCAAAGGTCTATTCACCATTTAGTTTTCCCTTGACCAGATAACTGTGCGCTAATCTTATGTGGATATTCTCCATTTTGTCAAGTTTCCCCGTTGATTTTCACTCAAAGAGTCGGAAACCATAGTTTTTTTGATGATCTCATTCCGTTAATATTAAGTCAAGAATCGTTTGGAGCAGCAGCACTCACCTATGAATCTACTTTGGAAAGGACTGTTAATTGTCGTCATTCTCGTAGCTAGTATTATTTTACCAGCCCAGGCGATTTCGATGCGGGAATTTCCCCATCAGGTTTGGGATCAAGAGAGTGCTACCCCCCGGTTAATCAGTGCGGTGGATGAGTCTAGGAACTTAGAAGACGTGGCGCAGGAAGCGTTTACAGCAGCGAATCAAGGGGATTTTGCCACAGCAGAAGCGGATTGGACGCAAATTTTAGAGGCTTATCCCGAAAGTGCCGCCGCTTGGAGCAATCGGGGGATTACCCGTGCGAGTCAGGGGAAATTTGAGGGGGCGATCGCCGATTATAAAACCTGCAACGAACTTGCCCCTAACTTCGCCTTTGCCCTCGCCAGTCAAGCCCTCGCCACCTACGAACTCGGCGAAACCGAACAAGCCATCAAAATGATGCGAAATCTCAACCGCAAATATCCCCAATTTGCCGACATGCGAGCCGCCTTAAGTGCCGCCTTATGGGTAGAAGGCAAACAAGGAGAAGCCGAAAGTAACTGGGTAGCCGCCGTCGGTTTAGACTCTCGGTATAAAGATATGGATTGGGTGAAAAACATCCGCCGTTGGCCTCCAACTATTACAGAAGCCTTAGAGCGATTTTTAAGTCTTTCCTGATGGAGGCTCTAACAGATACCCTAGAATTAGGCGATCGCAAATCCAGTATGGGGGCGAATGTGTGGCGGGTGAAAGGCTAAAACAATATCCGATTTGGGCACGCCCGCTTCTAGCAATTTTTCCGTGATTCCATCTTCAATCCCATCGCGGTGAATCCAGATTTTTCCGTCAATAATCTGGGCATGGGTAATCATCCCATGAACCCGATGTTTTCCATCCCAACCGATAATCACTAACATAAAATGATGGTTTGTCCAATCAGCAATGACATGGCTCTTAATATCACCATGACTATAAGGAATTTGGGCATAGTAGTCTAGAATTTCTTGGATCAGTTGACCATATTTATTTACTCTATCCATTGGCTTATCTCCTGTGATGTTTCATCAAATGTCAATACTTTAACTTGATTGGTACGAATAGCAATTTGAGCTATTTTTTCCTCAAAAAAATCAAAATAAACTAAATCCGAAACGGCTAAATACAGCGCTTTGCGCTGTATCGGTGGACAGTAGGAAAAGATCCCCCCTTGCCCCCCTTAAAAAGGGGGGAATAGGAAAGTCCCCCTTTTTAAGGGGGATTTAGGGGGATCAAGATGTCCCACATAACAGCGAAAACTGCTGTATAGCTTACGATCTTGATGAAGAGGTGATTCTTGCATTAATCCTCTGTAAAGCACATATTGACCCAGAGCATTTTCTAAATCTTGTACAGGAGATGGACGCACAAAACTTTTTATCTCTACAGCAATTCTTTGGTTATCTTTTTCAGCAGCTAATAGTTTTTCTGCGCCCAGATCTACATAAACCATTCGGCCTCCAACGGCTAAGGACAGTGGATCATTGGTAATTGTCCAGCCATCTTTAATTAAAGCCATTTTAACTGTTTCATGATAGATATCTTTTGCCATTCTTATTTGAGTGATAAATTACCAATTACCAATTACCCATTACCAATTACCGATTACCCATTACCCCGCAAAGGGCTATATCCCATAACCGGTATAGGGACGCACTTCTGGGGGTTGAAAGCCTAAAACGATATCCGATTTCGGCACACCGGCTTCTAATAGCTCTTCCGTTACCCCATCCTCAATACCATCGCGCTGAATCCAGATTTTACCGTCAATAATCTGAACATGGGTAATACAACCATGGACGCGACGCTCTTGCTGCCAACCGACATCAAATAATAAAAAGTGATTACGATCGCGATCGATAATCACATGCTCATCAATTTCTCCATAGGAGTAAGGCATATCAGCATGTCTTCTGAGGATCTTTTCTATAGTGTCTCGATAAAACTCTAGTTTATCCATTGGAGAATCTCCTCTAGTTCAGAGTCATCTCATCTATTCTCCTGCCCACCTTACCCCCTTTTTCTAGAGGACGATCGCCCTCACCTCTTCAATCGGTAAATTTAAAGCTTCGGCAATTTGTTCGGAATTTAAGCCCATGTTAGCCAGACGAACAATGGCTTCTCGTTGCGATCGCTCGGCTTGTTCTGCTCGTTCTGTGGCGCGATCGCGTTCTTCTATAATGCGATCGCGTTCGAGTTCCGCAACCGCAGCCCGTTCTTCTCCGGTGAGCAATAAATTCCCTTGATTATCCCACCAGCGCAACCACTGTTGATGTTGATTCTGGTAATTCCCTTCCCACAGTCCTAGCTCGACTTCTAAAGGAGGAATGGGATAATGGCCGCGATCGTTCGGGGTTAATTTCTGATAGGTTATATCCTGTAAATGATACACTTCCAGCGTCCCCGCACTCATGGAAAAAATGCCATAGTAGGGAATCCGCATGACTTGTTCATAAACCCAAAATTTTCCCGGCTTGATCTTTTCCGTACCATTGGCTACAGCTAGAGGGGTGTTATCTCGTTCCTCTGTACCATCACCACTGGCAAATTCCAGTACCACTAAGGGCTTAATATGCTCTTGCCAGAGGACATAGGAGCGACGATATTCACCATCTAGGAGCGGGGGCACATTGGGCACATAGAACCAATCTGGCGCTTCACAACCCCGTTCCGGGGGATCGGTCAGTCGCCAATAGATACCGCTATCCTGTCCGATCGCATACTGTCCATCTGGATGCAGTCTTTTCATCACCGAGCCAATGGAGTCCGTGAGGATAATGCTCTGGGGGTGTTCTTGGAAGTTCTTCACAACCGAGCCATCCTCCTCTGGCAATTCCAGATGGTTGGGGAGTTTAGTGGGAAAAGTTACGGCTTGAGTCATAGGTTTTCTAGATACCGTTTCTCTGATTGTAGGCGATCGCTAGAAAGAATATTGATCGATATTGGTATAGAACATCAAACATTCGTCTCCTGGCTGAATCTCCTCAGAGGCGATTAAATGGGCCCATAAACCCGTCTCCTCTTCCACCCAATTCATATGGGTATTCGGGGTTTCGGAATGATTGCAGAAAGAGGCTAATCCAAACACCAGATAGGCCCTCACCTCTTTCCCTTTCTCGTATTCTGAAGGGATGACAAAGTAATACTTAAATACTTTTGTACTATCTAGAAGCGATCGCTCTTTTGCTGGAAAATCCACCACGGGTGCTTTTTCAATTACTGTACCTTTGGGAATCAGTTGGGTAGCGACCACTCCACGTCCTTTTTCTGGGAAAAGTTGAATTTCAATCATTATTTATCTACCGATCTCCAGGTCTCAGGGGTGACTTCCATCCATACCATATCAACCAACTCTCCATTTGGCATTGTCCAAGAATTGGGCATCAGTTCTTTGACCGAAAAACCTGACTTTTTAACCATGTTAACGGAGTAGTGGTTAGATGGCAGAATGGTTGCCCAAATCCGGGTCATACCTAATTCTTGGAATGCATAAGCCAAGATTCGATTTAAGCCCAGCCTGCCATAGCCTTTATTTCTATATTGGCGATCGAGAACAGCTACACCGACTTCCGCCGTTTTTAACTGCTCATTCAATCCTTTGAGTACCGCATATCCGATCGGTTTAGCATCTCGATCTAAGTAAATGCCTAAAACGATAGGATCGCTGGAGATCGAATCCGGCAAAGAATACTCGGAAATGGCTGTAATAAATCCAGCCGTATCCTCTATTTCAAAAAACGTATCCCAACCCATGAGATCCCCTAAATCTTTCTCTTGGGCGAGTCGAATTAAGTGTTGAATATGACTCTCGTTAAGAGGAAGTAGAAAAATCTTTAGTTGAGTAGATTTATGCTCTTGCTTTAAGCAAAGAGTTTCGTTCATTATGCTGTAAGGGTTGATTCCGAGAGTCCAGTTTACCCTAGTGTTGGCCATTGACACCAGCCTATTTTGAACGAGTCAGCACTTGCCAGATAATAAACGACGCAAACGCCAAATATCCAGCTACCGCCAACCAATCGAGCGCAGATTCGATCGCCATGACTGCGAAGACCCCATTTTTTGTTAAACTGCTACTTTGACCTAACCCCACACTCTATTTATCGTAGCAAATGGCAGAAACACTATTCTTCAATGCTCTCCGGGAAGCGATCGACGAAGAAATGGCCCGCGATCCCTCCGTCTTCGTTTTAGGCGAAGATGTTGGCCAATATGGCGGTTCCTACAAAGTCACCAAAGGACTCTATGAAAAATATGGAGAACTGCGGGTACTCGATACTCCCATTGCGGAAAACAGCTTCACCGGACTAGCCGTTGGCGCTGCGATGACTGGACTGCGACCGATCATTGAAGGGATGAACATGGGCTTTTTGCTCCTCGCGTTCAACCAAATCTCGAATAACGCGGGCATGTTGCGCTATACCTCTGGGGGCAACTTTACCATTCCCCTCGTGATTCGGGGCCCCGGTGGAGTAGGTAAACAACTCGGTGCAGAACACTCCCAACGGCTAGAAGCCTATTTCCAAGCGGTTCCGGGACTAAAAATTGTCGCCTGTTCCACCCCCTATAATGCCAAAGGACTGATGAAATCAGCTATTCGCGATGGTAACCCAGTCTTATTTTTCGAGCATGTGTTGCTTTATAACCTCAAGGAAAACTTACCGGAAAGTGAATATTTAGTGCCCTTAGACCGAGCAGAAATCGTCCGTCGCGGTGATAATGTGACGATTTTGACCTATTCTCGGATGCGTCACCATGCCATGCAAGCAGCTAAAACCCTAGAGCAAGAAGGATTCGATCCAGAGATCATTGATTTAATTTCCCTCAAACCCTTAGACTTTGACACCATTGGCCAATCCATTCGCAAGACCCATCGGGTGATTGTTGTGGAAGAATGTATGAAAACCGGGGGCATTGGAGCAGAGTTAACGGCTTCGATTAATGAACAGTTTTTTGATGAATTGGATGCTCCAGTGATGCGCCTTTCTTCCCAAGATATTCCCACTCCCTATAATGGAATCCTGGAAAACTTAACCATTGTCCAACCGGGTAAAATTGTAGAAGCGGTTCAACAAATGATGGCATTACAGGTTTAGGAGATGGGGGAATGAGGCAAGTAGTGCGAGCATCTTGCTCGCTTTTCACCTCTAGCGAGCAAGATGCTCGGACTCCCTCTTCCCCTTCTAGAGATGAAAAGCTCATTACTCATTACTCATTACTCATTACTCATTCAACAATGGGGAAACAACGGACAATTTTAGCCTTAATTATTGTGCTGGTGATCGCCGCGATCACGGTGTTGGCGAAAGTCGAAACCCGCTTAGGTTTAGACCTACAAGGGGGGGCACAATTGACGATTCAAGTGCAAACCACACCAGAAGTCCCAGAAATTACACCTCGGAAGCTGGAAGCCGTGCAAGCGGTGATGGAAAATCGGGTGAATGGTTTGGGAGTTTCGGAGGCGGTGATTCAGACAGTGGGGGAGGATCAACTTTCGATTCAATTGCCAGGAGTCAACGATCCGGCTCAGGCGGAACGGGTATTGGGAGGCACAGCTCAGTTGGAGTTTCGCCAGCAACGGCAAGGGACAGAGGATGAGTTTGCTGCCCAATATCGGATTTTGAGAACGTTGCAGTTTGAGCAGTCTTTACTGCGACAAGAAGATCCGGAGGTGAGCGCTGAGGCGATCGCCGAAAATCAGGAGCAGATTAATAAACTCAATGAGGATATAGCCCCCCTGTTTGACAAAGTGGGTTTAACCGGGGAACAACTGCAAGATTCCCTACCCCGTCCTCCCCAAGGGGGTACAAACTGGGCTGTGGTGATTGAGTTTAATGGTGAAGGGGGAGATAAGTTTGCCGAACTGACCAAAAATTTAGCGGGAACCGGTCGCAGTATTGGTATTTTCCTAGACGATAATCTGGTGAGTGCCCCCACCGTAGATGTACAATTTGCGGAAACTGGGATTGTCGGAGGTCGTGCAGAAATTACGGGTAATTTTACCGCCGACACTGCTAATGATTTGTCGATCCAACTGCGAGGAGGCGCTCTCCCCGTGCCTGTGGAAATTGTGGAAAACCGCACGGTTGGGGCGACATTAGGACAAGATAGTATCCGTCGCAGTATCTATGCAGGGTTGGGTGGATTAGTTCTGGTGCTGATCTATATGGTGATCTATTATCGGCTGCCGGGGGCGATCGCCAATATTGCCCTGGTGGTCTATGCTCTGCTCACCTTCGCAGCCTTTAAGCTCTTGCAAGTCACCCTCACTCTACCAGGGATTGCCGGATTTATCCTCAGTATCGGCATGGCCGTGGATGCCAATGTCCTCATCTTCGAGCGCACCAGGGAAGAGTTACGCACCGGCAAAACCCTTTATCGCTCCGTAGAATCGGGCTTTTATCGGGCATTTACCAGTATCCTCGATGGTAACCTGACTACCTTGATTTCCTGTATTGCCCTATTCTGGTTAGGTACAGGGTTAGTCCGAGGGTTTGCCCTCACCCTGGGTATTGGGGTAGTCATCAGTATGTTTACTGCCGTTACCTGTAGTCGTACCCTGATGTTATACGTGCTTCAGTTCCCCGGACTGCGTAAACCGAATCTCTTTTGTCCCAATCTTACTGCGCTCCCCAAACGGTAAACCATGATTAGCATTATTAAACAACGTAACCTCTGGTGGTCGATTTCTGCTGGTGTGATTCTAGTGGGATTTTTAGCCATGGCAATTTCTTGGACAAGTCCAGGAATTGGGGCCCCCTTGCGTCCAGGTCTAGATTTTGTGGGGGGAACTCGTCTGCAACTCGATCTCGACTGTAGCCAACCGGGAAATTGCGATCAACCGATTGAGATTGCTAAAGTGCGGGAAGTGACCGATCGCCTCGATATTGCTAATCCCAATATCCAGATTACGGGCCAAGACCGCACCGGGGTGAGTATCCGCACCAAAGATTTGGATGTGGAAGAGCGCACCGAACTACAAAAGAGTTTAGAAGAGGCGATCGGGACGTTTGATGTCACTCAAACCCAAATTGATACGGTTGGCCCCACTTTGGGGAAACAGTTGTTTACCTCCGGTTTACTGGCCCTTTTAGCGGCATTTGCAGGCATTACCCTCTACTTAAATTTCCGCTTCCAGCTCGATTATGCCTTTTTTGCCTTTGTCGCTCTCTTTCATGATGTGTTTGTCACTATGGGAATGTTTGCGATTTTAGGTTTAGTGGCGGGAGTGGAAGTTGATAGCCTATTTATTGTCTCACTACTGACGATTATCGGATTTTCCGTCAATGATACGGTGGTGATCTATGATCGGGTGCGGGAAACGCTCCAGTTTTATCCCGAAAAGCACATTAATGATGTGATTGATGATGCGGTGAATCAGACGTTGATGCGATCGCTCAACACCACGGTTACCACTATTTTACCCTTGGTTGCCATCTTCTTCCTCGGTGGCGAAACCTTAAAATACTTTTCCCTCGCCTTGATTATTGGCTTTATTTCTGGAGCCTATTCCAGTATCTTTATCGCCAGTACCCTGTTAGCCTGGTGGCGGGAGAAAACCGGCCGCGCTATCCTAGCAACAGCCACAGAGGGAGAGGGAGAAGTCCTAGACTCTACCCCAACCTCCGAGTAAGTCACCTTGAGAGTGCATTCCCATCAAAAGCCTGGAAAATGGGCGTTTTACTGGGTTTTGCCTAAAACAATAACCTAACTGCTCTACCCTACCTATGACGGATAGCTCATTTGCTGGCTATACCCAATTCCTAGGGGCAGAGTAATTTCAAATTTCGCCCCTTCTCCAGATTGGGAAACACAAGTGAGTTCTCCCTGATGTTTTTCCGTCACAATCTGATAGCTAATCGCCAAACCTAAACCTGTGCCTTTACCCACGGGTTTGGTGGTAAAGAAGGGATCGAAGAGCTTCAGAACTGACTCTTCAGGAATCCCTAATCCATTATCTTCAATAATAATTTTGACTTGATCTTGTTCTTGGTAAGTCTGAAGGCGAATATAGCTGGGATTTTCCTGAATTTCTTCATAGGAGCGATTTTGATTATATTCATCCAACGCATCAATGGCATTGGCAATCAAGTTCATAAATACTTGATTGAGCTGTCCCGCATAGCATTCGACTAGGGGAATATCACCATAGTCTTTAATCACCTGAATTTCGGGATGTTCGGGTTTGGCTTTCAGGCGATTGTGCAAAATCATTAATGTACTATCTAAGCCCTCATGAATATCGACTTCCTTGAGTTGAGATTCATCCATTCGCGAGAAGGTACGCAGGGATTTGACAATTTCCTTAATCCGTTCTGAACCGACTTTCATGGAGCCGATTAAACGGGGCAAATCGTCTTTCAGAAATTCTAGATCGATCGCTTCGATCTCTTCTTCTATTTCTTCTGCTGTTTGGGGATAATGTTTCTGGTAGAGTTCAATCAAGTTTAAGACATCTTGGGTATATTCTTGGGCATGGTTAAGGTTGCCGTAAATGAAGTTAACCGGGTTGTTAATTTCATGGGCAACTCCAGCCACTAACTGTCCTAAACTGGACATTTTCTCGGTTTGCACCAATTGGGTTTGGGTACTGCGTAATTCAAATAGGGTTTGTTCGAGTTTTTGGGTTCTTTCTTGAACCCGTTGCTCTAAGTCTTCGTTGGCTCGTTTTAATGAAGCTTCAGCATCATGACGTTTGCGATCGATTTTGCCTAATGCTCTGGCATTCCAGGCAATTAAGCTGGAAAATACAATCACATTGATGATCCCTAGTAAACAAATGGCTAATTCTGCGGTGTAAATTTGGTAACGATATCCCAGGAGCATCAACCAACAGATCAACGGCGGAATGATTACAGCAGCGAGAATCAGCCGTTGTGCTAAAATCCCCCCGGCATTGTTCATTGTAATTAATGAAACCAATCCCCGGTTGGGATTAGCGAGAAAAATACTCAGGGTACTTAAAATAAAGGCGATCGCCGTATGCAGAGCCATCGCTGTAAATGCTGAACCGTATTTATAAAAGTAGGCGTTGCCATAAAGATACCCCAGTAACCCTAAATAAGCAATTAAAAAGCCGACTACAGTTAAAATTTGGGAACTGAGATAATTTTTGCGGGGAAAAACAATCGCCATTAAGGCCGAGCCAACAATCAGAAAGTTAAAAGCGCTGTTGAGTGCCATGCGCCCTGGGGAGGCTGTGGCTACGGCATCCACTGATTCTTGAAAGACCAGTTGATCGATCCCCAAATCTACATTCCACCCATATTGAACCAGGGTCAAGAAACCAATGAGAAAGACTAAAATAGCTGAACCTTGTGCCAGCAACCGTGTCTTAGTATTCCCTGGAGTTTGATGCCATGCCCACAGGGAAAGACCACTGAAAATAAAGCCAAATGCTGTGTTGGCTTTCATGGTTACTAGACCGGGCAAAACACTTTTAAGTAAGCCAATATCAAAACACCAGCCAACAATCACGATGCACCCAATCCAAAATACAGCGATCGCACTGTGTTTTGATATTCTTTGTAGGTTATTTATTAGTAACTGAGAGTGATTGTGCATGGTTTTTTTAGACCATATTATATCCTTACTGATTCTATTAGATTTTGCAATTATTGATTGTAATTGTAGCTACGATTTTACAAAATGTTTAGATTTGCAAATAAATCCGAGTGAACTCTGAAGTTCCCCATAAAATTAAATGAGTTGCCCAGAACTCACACGACTCGAACTGCCAATCCTTATGCATAGTATTCTTAAAGCCGTCGATCGCATCCTAGACACTCGTCCCGATACCCTAGACTTTCGAGATAAACTCTACGAAGCCACCCTGGTGGAAGTCCCGGCTCGCATCGACCTGGAAGAATACACTAAATGGGATATTCCCATCCTCGATCAAGGACGGGAAGGAGCGTGTACCGGGTTCGCTCTGGCTACGGTTGCCCATTATCTGCTCACCAAACGCTACGGGTTAAAAAATTTGACTCAAGTTAGCCCCTGGATGTTGTACGCCATGGCCAAGCGCTACGATGAATGGCCGGGCGAAGACTACGAAGGATCGAGTGCCAGGGGAGCCATGAAAGCTTGGCATAAACACGGAGTGTGTAGCGATCGCATCTGGACGCATCGCTCCGGAAAAGTAAAACGAGACCTGAACGACTCCCAAGCCTCTGATGCGGCCCAACGTCCCCTAGGAGCCTATTATCGGGTCAACCATAAAGACTTGGTAGCCATGCATAGTGCGATCGCCGAAGTCGGTATCCTCTATGCCACCGGACTTGTTCATGAAGGATGGGAACAAATCGGATCGGATGGCGTGATTCCCCTGAAAAAAACCATCCGAGGTGGCCATGCTTTTGCCCTCGTTGGCTATGATGAACGGGGCTTTTGGTTCCAAAACTCCTGGGGCAATACCTGGGGAAAAAATGGCTTTGCCCTGATCACCTATGATGATTGGCTCATCAATGGGACAGATGTGTGGGTGGCACGTCTAGGCGTTCCGGTGATTCTTAACAACCCCATTCCCAGACAACCGAAACAACTCAGTGGTCTGCAAAAAACCAGCGCCTATATCTATCAAGACCTGCGTCCCCACTTAATCAGTATTGGGGCAGATGGGGGATTAAGCGACACTGGAACCTATGCCAGTTCCTCGGAAGCACTGCAACGCATGTTAATCGAAGACTTTCCCCGCATTACTGAATCTTGGCAGAAAAAACGTCTGTGTCTCTTCGCTCCAGGAGGTTTACAGTCCAAAGACCAGGTGGTTGAGGCGCTTACCGACTTGCGGCAGATCTTCCTTAATCAAGAAATTTATCCCCTCGCTTTCCTTTGGAATAACGAGTATGGGGCAACCTTAAGGCAGATTCTGGAAAATAGCTTAAAACAGCGCCGACCGGAAGGTACAGTAGAAGAGACTCAGGACTTTATGCTCGATCGCCTTGATGATGCCCTAGAACCCCTGGTGCGTCCAGAGGGCAGCCTGCAATGGAGCATCCTGAAAACGAAAGCCCTGCAAGCGGCAAAAGTCTACAATGGGGCGATTCGCTTAACCTTGGAATTTATTAATCAATTACAAAAGCAAGAACCGAATTTAGAAATTCATGTCATCGGCCATAGTGTGGGCAGTCTGCTCTTAGAACCCTTGGTGCAACTGTTAACCACACGGGGTTTAATTGGCGGTTCCCTGCTGGCCGGAGATGTGGGCTATGATCGGGCGATCGCCTCCTGTACTCTCTGGGCCCCCGCGTCTACTCTATCGGCCTTTCATCAAAGCTATGGCCAGGCGATCGCCAATGACAAAATCGGTAAATTTACCCTCTTTACCCTCACCGATGATGCGGAAAAGAACGGCCACTGCGCGAACCTTTATCACCGGTCTCTGCTCTATTTGATTGCCCATAGCTTAGAAGAAAAACCCCGCATTCCCTTTTCTCCGACCCATGCCCAAGGAACGGCGATCGCCGGAATGGAGACCTTTATCCGCCAAGATGAACAACTGCAAGAGTGGATCGCCTCTGGGAAAATTGATTGGATTTTAGCCCCCAATACCGGTTCCCAAGGCGATCGATTTCATTCAGCCGCTCGCACCCATGAAGGGTTTACCCAAGATCGAGCGACCCTAAAAGCCACCTTAGACCGTATTCTCAGGGAACCAGAACCAGAAGAACACCAAGAAAACTATTAAGTAAGGCAGCATCAGAGCAACAAACCCTATTTCTTAAAGGTTGTATTAATGGATCGATGCAAGAAATCGAATCGGTTGGTTTTGAATGGGAATTACACTTTATCAAAGCGATTAAAACCCGCGAATCGATCTAAATAGCCAGCACTTGCACCCATTCCCCCGGATGAATTTGCTCTTTTCCGGCGGGAATGACGGCAAAACCGGTGGTTCCGGCGACATTAATTAAGTTAGCGGAAATTTGTAAACCGGGGGCTAAATCAAATTCACAGCCTTGGGGAGTATAGGTTAAATTGCCCCAAACATAGGTTTCTCTGGGGCAGCCGCGTAATAAACAGCGATTTTGGGCTAAGATAAATTTAGGTTGCCATCCCGTACTATAACCGGATAATTTCTTCAGAGCGGGTTGTACAAAGCGCCAAAAACAAACTAGGGCGGAAACTGGATTGCCGGGTAAGCCAAAATAATATGAACAACTGGGAATGGAGCTTTCGGGAAAGGTTGCAAAGGTTAGGGGTTTACCGGGTTTAATTTTTACTTTGGTGACGTGCAGAGTTGCGCCTAAGTCGTGCAAAATGCGGTCAATATAATCATATTCGCCGACGGAAACACCGCCAGAAGAAATAATCATATCTACCATGGATAAGGCTCCAGAAATGGCTTTTTGGGTGGCTTCTGGCTCGTCGGGAATAATGCCAAAACAATGGGGAATTCCTCCCATTTGGGCAATTCCGGCGGCTAGGGCATATTGATTCGAGTCTACAATTTGACCGGGTGCTAGGGGGCGATCGCAAGGCACTAATTCATTCCCAGTCGCAAAAATAGCCACTCTAGGACGGCGATACACGGAGACTTGATTACATTGAGCCGCCGCTAAAACAGCGACTTCGGGCATATTGATCGGAATTCCAGACTGAAGTAAAATATTACCCGCTTTATAAAAACTGCCCTGTTTACGGATGAATTCTCCGGATTTAGGAGCCGCCAACACCGAAACTTGCTTACCCTTTAGCTTAGTATTTTCCTGCATGACAATGGTATCAGCTCCAGCAGGAATCATCGCCCCGGTAAAAATCCGGGCAGCTTGCCCACGCTCTAGGGTAAAATCTGGAACTTTACCGGCGGGGACTTCCCCCACCACATCTAGAAGCACCGGCTTTTCTGGGGAACAGTCGCGCACATCCAGATAGCGGACAGCGTAGCCATCCATAGCCGAATTATCCCAATGGGGAAAATCCAAGTTGCTGGTCACGGGACTCGAAAGTACGCGCCCCCTGGCTTCATCCAGGGTGACTATTTGCGACTCGGTTTCGGGGTTCAGGGGATGAATGCGATCGAGGATTAAACGTTCAGCTTCAGCAACAGGTAGCATGGTTAGGGAATAGGGAATAGGGAATGGGGAATGGGGAATAGGGAATGGGGAATGGGGAATGGGGAATAGGGAATGGGGAATGGGGAATGGGGAATAGGCAATAGACGGGTGTTAATTAACGGCAAATTCTGTAAATTTCCGTGCATCGGGGTCGTGAAAACCAAGGACGATCGCTTGTTTTGGTATGCCTAAGTCAATCAGTTGGTTGGCTACGCCTATTTCTGTGCCATCATGCTGAATCCAAATTTTATCACCCTTGATATCCATATGGATTAAACAACTAAATACACGGCGTTCGCCATCCCAGCCCACGGTTCCCAACTGATAATGATCGTTTTGGGTATCGGCGATCAGAAATTGCTCTAGGTCTCCAAATGAAGGCTTATATTGATTGTGTTCTGCCAGGACTTCTTGAATACATTGGCGATAGTGTTCTAGTTGTTCCATTGTACAATCACCTCTTGTTTTGGATCGAAGTCCGGTAGTAACTTGCTGGTCGAGTAGTGGATTGTTTCAGCTAATTTGGTGCATTAGATTTTGTTTGTAGTGAGCGCTTTAGCGCTAACGCAGAAGTCCCTCTCCCAAGCTTGTCTTGTAGGGGTTTTAAGACACCCTCTCAATTTGGCTAAAAATCATCCAATATGACAAGATTTTCTGGTGTGTTGACTATCTTACCTATATAAGCGCTAAAGCGCTTACTACGAACTGAGTTTTCTATTGAACTATTTTAGATGAAACAATCCACTAGGATCTGTATTGTGATAAACATCCTTGGCAGACATCAGGATTCATCGGGTTGAGTTAAAAATTGTTTGAGTCTGAGCAAACTGAGAGTCTGGCCTAAATTGAGCGGTAGTAAAGTCACGCCTTCGAGTCGGGACTGTATCCAACCGTCGCCCCACATCCATTCATGGCAGCCATCAATGCCATGACTCAGAAGTAAGCGTAAATGCCGATCGCCAGCAGAGTCAACCTGATGGGTGATCGCCACCGGCCCCATCTTGCTCGTAAACGTCACTCCAGCAGTCAACTGTTCCGGTAACCCCTCCGATAGCGTTTGCGGCCATAACCACTGACGCAGGCGATCGGGATATAACAGACTCTGGCGAATCTGAGTTTCCGAAGCCTCAACTTCTATCCGTAACTGGCTCGATTGAAATGTCCCAAACATACTATCTATCTCAATTGCAAGGGTTCCCTTCTCCAGTATGCCAGAGCAATTCCTTCTTCTTTAATTTTCACTTCCTTGTTTAGAATAAGGAAAGTGTAAAGAAATGTAAGGGGTTTTATGGTAGACCAGTTAGTTCGGGCCACAGCAGCCAATGGCGGTATTCGAGCAGTGGGAGTCATTACCACCCGCCTCACAGACGAGGCTCGTCAACGGCATAACCTGTCCTATGTAGCTACAGCAGCCCTGGGACGAACTATGACCGGAGGATTATTACTGGCTTCGAGCATGAAACGACCCGGATCGCGGGTGACCCTTAAAGTCAATGGCAATGGGCCCTTGGGTTCGGTTTTAGTGGATGCCGGTTTAGATGGGACAGTGCGCGGTTATGTCCATCATCCCAGCGTAGAGCTACCCCCCAATGACAAAGGCAAATTGGATGTCGGCGGAGCAGTGGGCAAGGAAGGTTATTTATATGTGGTGCGAGATGTGGGTTATGGTTATCCTTACTCCACCACTGTAGAATTAGTCTCTGGAGAAATTGGTGAGGATATAACCCACTACTTATTTACTTCTGAACAAACCCCTTCTGCTCTAATTCTGGGGGTCTTTGTGGATGCCGATGGGGTACAAGCGGCTGGGGGGCTGTTGCTGCAAGTGTTACCCAAAGCAGCCGAAGATGAGGAACTGGTGAGCGCCCTAGAGTCCCGTGTCTCTCAGTTATCCGGATTTACCCCCCTACTGCGGGCCAATAAAACGCTGCCGGAAATTTTTGAAGATCTGTTAGGAGATTTCGATTTGCACATTTTTCCGGAAACTCAAATGGTGCAATTTTCTTGTCCCTGTTCGGTCAATCGAGTCTTAGGAGCCTTAAAATTACTGGGGCAGACAGAATTGCAAGATATGATTGAAAAAGATGAGGGTGCAGAAGCTACTTGCGAGTTTTGTCAGGAAATCTATCAGGTGAACTCGGATCAATTGGCAGAACTAATTGAAGATTTAAAAACCAATACCGGTTCTTAAGCAGCCAACCCGAATTGGTATTCGGGATCGATGAGTTGGCGTTTCTGGACGGCAACGGTAGGATAAGAAGACCCTTTATCTGCGTTGTCGGTTGGCGATCGCCTACACAGCCCCCATACTATAGCAAGTCTTGACAAACTGGCCCTATGAATTCTCCATCTCATACCTCTAACTCCAACTTTAAGGCTCAGACCATTGGCCCTCAATCCTGGTTATTCTGGATTGCTCTGATTATCCTTGTGCCAGGAGGTTTAGGATTTTTAAGTATCTTGACGTTGCTGAAACTGCCCAAGTTACCCAACTGCGACCAGGTGCAATGGGCAACAGCTTCGGCTTCCCTGCGCTTGCATTGTGCGGAATTAGCAGCTCAAGAACAGACGGGAGAAGGGTATCTAGAGGCGATCGAAATTGTTAATGCTTTGCCTGCGGATCATCCCTTGCGCCCTCGGATTAATCAATCGATTGAAGATTGGGCAGAAAATATGCTGGTTTTGGGGGATATGCTCTTTGAAGAGGGTAAGTTGCAAGAGGCGATCGCCACAGCCCAAAATATTCCTAGTAATACCACGGCGGCCGGTTTGGTGAATAACCGCCTAGAGCGCTGGCGAGCAGTATGGGAAAGGGCAGAAGGGATTTATGAAGAAACAGAAGCCTTGATCCGCAAACGGGAATGGACTCAGGCGTTCCGAAAAGCCACTCGACTGCTGGAAATTAATAATGTCTATTGGTCAGACACCCGCTATCAGGAGTTGACCCAATTGATCCAAACTGCTCGTCGGGATGGTCAAACGTTGGTGCAAGCGGAAGATTTGGCTGATTTAGGCACGGTGGAGGATTTCCTCAAGGCCATTGCTTTGATGGAAAAGGTGGAGAAGTCAAGCTATTTGTATGGAGAGGCTCAAAATCTGATCCGGAAGATGGGCCGCCAGATGATGGAGTTGGCCGAAGAGCAGTTAGACATGGAAGATGCACAAGGGGCGATCGCGATCGTGCAACAAATTCCGGCTGCTGCTCAAATGGAGAAACAGGTCGAAGATTTTACGGTCTTGGCTAGGGCCCATCAATCGACCTGGAGTAATACGGTTTCGGGACTGGAAAAGGCGATCGCCCAAGCGAAGCAGATTGATATTAAACGACCCCTTTATGGTAAAGCCCAATATTTAATTTCTCGATGGGAACGGGATATTGAAGATGTGGCTCGCTTGGAAAAAGCCCGCCATCTAGCCAGTTCTGGGGGAGTGAATGATTTGGCCAAAGCGGTGGCAGAAGTCTCCTTAATTTCTGCGAATAATCCCCGCTATGAGGAAGCCTCAACTCTGCTGAATACCTGGAATACTGAAATCCAAACCATTGAAGATCGGCCCTACTTAAATCGCGCTGAGTCTTTGGCAATGGGGGGAACCCTGGAAGATTTGCGATCGGCCATTCGGGAAGCGAGTATGATTAGTCCAGGTCGCAGTCTCTATGGTCAAGCTCAAGATAAAATTGACCGTTGGCAAGACCAAGTAGAGCGCATTGAAGATCGGCCCTATTTGAATAATGCCCAAAGTTTAGCCTTTGCAGGGGATGCCCTCTCCTTACAATCTGCCATTAATGAAGCCCGACGGATTGGCCCTGGACGAGCGCTCTATCCCCAAGCTCAGGAGAAAATCCGTATGTGGACGGATCAGTTAGAGCTACTCGAAGATAGACCCTATCTGGATCAAGCGCGTAATTATGCCAATTCAGGGGATCTGAGTCTGGCGATCGCCACTGCGGGGCAAATTTCTCCCGGTCGCGCCCTTTCCGGTGAAGCCAATGATTTAATTGACGATTGGCAATGGCAACTGAGAGGGCGGGATAATCTGCAAGCAGCACAACAAGTCGCCGCTAAAGGTTCGCCAGAAGACCTAGTGGCAGCGATTAACCGGGCTGAACAAGTGCCCTGGGAACATCCCTTACGTCAGAATGCTGAACAGGAAATCACTCGTTGGGGACGACAACTGCTCAGTTTAGCCCAAAGTCGCTCCAGTTACGATTTGCCAGGGGCGATCGCCATTGCCGCCAAAATTCCCCCTAGCCATAGTCTCTATTCCAGTGCCCAATCCCAGATTAGAGCTTGGGAAGCTCGTCTTGCTCCTCCCGTCTATACCCCAGAACCTGCTCCCCCAGAACCCAATGCACCAGAGTCCGTTACCCCAGTCCCCGGTTTAGAAGTTCTGCCCATTTCTAATCCCAATTAATGGGGGATAGGGAATGGGGAATAGGCAATAGGCAATAGGCAATAGGCAATAGGCAATAGGCAATAGGCAATAGG